>JAFOZC010000243.1 GCA_017391305.1 Oscillospiraceae bacterium
CTGTTCTCCGTCCTGATCTATGAGCTCTTCGGACCCATGCTGACCAAGATGGCTCTGACAAAATCCGGTGACATCCAGCCCATTCCCGACCACATCAAAAACCGCCGAGAAAACAAGCTGCAGGAACAGCAGAGTCAGGAACAAAAGTGACACAAAAAACCATTCCCCCGAACCCCTTCGGCGGAATGGTTTTTCTTTTTCCATCAAGACAGAGAAGCGTCTGCCTAACCTGCTTCATCTGCCCTATAAAATTCTATCTTTTGCCCGACTTCAAAGAAAGTCGTTTCTACTACTGTCGCTACAAAGCCTATTTATGGGGTATACATGCATTCCCGTGTCATAATCACAAAACAAATACAGATCTATGGCTTCATCGTCGCCGGTATATGTTCCGGTAGCACTATAATGTTCATCTACATAATGTGTACTGAACAACGCAATAGTCCTTGCAAGGCTTTCAGGACTATTTTGCATTGTCCACAGTGTATAATGCCTGCAAAGTCGCAGTAGCGCCTTGTTCAGCAGACATTACATAAGGGCCGGGTAGGGCAATGTGGATCGTGGAGAATGCTTTGGTGTAAGCCTGTTCTATGGCGAAAAATTCTGCACTGCCCTGTAGCGCCGAGCGCTGCTCGGCGCTACAGGGGGGTAATTGCGATGCATCAACAACCGGAAATCGGTTCGTTCTTCAGACCTTTCGCTGAGCAATGCTCGGCGCTACAGGAGGGGAAGAAACACAGAGGGCCGATTCTTTTTCTTTTGATTTTTGGGTATAATATTCACCGAATTTATACAGAAATACTTATTTAAATCAAACTTTTACAACCAAGACATAAATCCGCCCCCCTGTCCTGCTGTTGTGTTAAGGGCCCGTTCAGGCAATTAGAGAAGGGCGGAAGTTATTGTGTGATTATTACTTGAAGTTCAAGCCAATCTCATAGGGAAAGGGAATGGATAACTCAGTGGGTCGCTCGGTAAAAATAATTCTTTTAGCGTGTGCAACCATATATCCGAATTCGAACATAGTTCCTTTACCAACGGTTCCGCCTGGATTACAAATGATAATGGCATCAGATTGGCGAAACTTTTTCATGTGTATATATTTGTGTGTCCAAGCATCACGCTTATTCTTCAATGGTTCTTGACCCTCCAGTAAGATAAAGTCGGTTCCTAGTGTTTCGGGTACAATCTTAGTTGTCCAAGGACTTAATACCGCGATGTTGCGTTTTTCTAAAACACTCATGACTTCCCCAATGTCATCCAAGTGTTCTTGAAAGCTGCCGCACACTACAACTTTTCGGAATTCCTGGTGCACTATGCCTTCGAGGACATTATGGCTACCATTTCTGGAATAACTACTTTCCAAATAGAACTGTTCTAGGTCGGGTGCAATAATATTAAAGTACAATCCATGGTTCACGAAAACTTGATTAATCAGTTCGATTTGCTCGTCTTGTGCAAGCTCTTGAAATATTCCTGTAGCATATAGGCGGACACGTTCGTTGTTTATTTCTCCGGCATTGTTGGACAAAGTGGCGAAGAATTGATCAATTTGATCCATCATTGCCTCAGTGACAGCGGTGTTCACGAAAGTAGCGGACTCGGTATGAAGCAATGTTAATGCATTCTTTTTTAAGATGTAGGCGCAGATGTGGTCGGTCGAGAAATGGATAAGCAACTTTTCTTCAGTAAATAACATAGTTTTTCCCCCTTGTGTTACAAATTTTGTCGTACGCTTCCAATCAACTGCACTGTCCGTATGCTTTGTTTGATCTGTATTCGGCGGTGCGTTGGTAGTAGATTGTACTAAATTGATTGTGAATAGACGGTAGAAGTTGCAAGCAGTGGCATATCAGAAACTGAATACGATCACTTATTGGGGTCACGTAAGGCAGTGAGATACTTCTCTAAGAAGTCACTTTTGTGTTTTGAGTTATACTGCATAATAAAGCGAGGATGTTCTAAAGGTATTATTGAGTCGAAGAACTGGTAATTTTCGTTAAGGCTAGTCAAAAAACGATAGTTTTCTCCGCTTCCAATACAATAACACACAGAGGTATCAATACCGAAGTTTACTTGCATTTGTAGTGTACTAACAATAAATGGATACAAAGCTTCCTGTAACTTCTTGTTTTCGTAGTAGTTGCAATTTACCTCTCTGCCTTTCGCATTGGTTCTGACAATGCCAAGCGGACAGACAAAATTCATGTAAAAATCGGAGTAGAATTTCTGACAACCACCATATTTGTTGATGACATCATATAGGAATCCAGAGGAAGATTTGTTGATATAAAAATTGTCGATGAAAATACCGGTTTCACTTTGGAGGTGTTTTGCATCTTCAAAAGGGACTCCTGTAATTGCTGTGCCACGTCGCGCAGGTGAGCTTCCGAGAATGAGTCGGCGTGGTTTAACATCGTTATAGTATTTCTCGTAGAATGCGGTTGAAATTTTAGCAACTTGCTCTTTTTGGGCTCCGGTGAACGGATTAACAAGACTATATCCGTCAGGTAAATGTAGCGATGCGTGCACGAGAGTCTCATTAAACTGCAATACTTGTTTGGCAAATATTTTTTTCGAATTCATATGACTCATTCCTTTTACAATAAGGTCAATTTTTGATTAAGGGGACTTTGTGATCTCTAAGTTTTACGTACCAGTTTGCTTATATGAGATGAGTATCACGACTTACTGGGGTTTTGTCGGAATACATACGTTAATTGGTTTTGGCCGACAAAAAAATCTCCGTATTGGTGGGGTATAGCTGGATCTCTTTAAAGTCGGACTGTAAAAATGCAGATTGGACTTGTTTTGCGGTATCCATACCTCGATAAATATCGATGAACTCCGTCCCTGGTACAATTAACCCAGGGATAATGCACTGTTGTTCAGGGCATAAAAATCCATTCGCCACCGAGATAATAATTACGGAGTTAGTTCTAAGTGTCCGTTTGGCTTCTTTTATTGCTTGTTGTATATCAAAAAAAGAGGAGTTATATGTTCTTAAGGATATATATAGGTCATGGCTACCATCGGGTACGGTAGATAGGTTGCAAGCGCTTGCACATATAGTCTTTGAGCCTGGAATCTGGTCTTCAATTATTTTCAGACCTCCGTATGCAATGTCAACAAAGGTGATGGTAGTGCAATTAGAAAACAGGGTTATGGCCTCTTGACCACCGCCAACGCCAACATTTATAATATCTACATCAGGCAAAGGAAGACTGGATGTTCTTTCATAAAATGAGAGAAACTGCTCTTTCCAGTCAGGATTGAGCGAACGAGTGTCGTCGGCGTAGCTATAAGCACCATACTTGGTGTTAAAGGCTTCCGAAATCGCATTCTGTACAATGCCGATTGCGGTAGAATATTCGATTCCATACTTCCTGCAGATCAGTAATACAAGTTCGTTTCGGTGTTTATGTGCATTAAGTTCTGCTCTCGTGATAACAAATCCTTTGTTTTTAAGGTTATCTATAACCAACCTACTAATTCTATTCTCCGAGTAGTAAGGACTGTGAGTAAGGCTCTGCTTGCTAGACAAAAAGTAATGTTCGTTCTGGAATAGTATCTCTCGTTGTAGTTCTTCTGGGTAACGGTATACATGTTGGTGTGCGATGACAGGATCGATAGCGAGATAGCCTGTTAACGCTGGGTCGGGCAGACCGACATAAATCTGGTTGACACATATCTCCTTACATACTTCATTTATATCAAATGATGTCGGGCTAGACAATGTATTGATAGTAATAAAGAGACTATGTGCGTGTCTGATTTGCTGGGTCTTTAACTTGGCCATAAGGGAATCCAACCATGAGGTAGTGCTGCCTTCACCTGCATATGCAGATGCGATGTACTTATTTTGCTCGGAAACTAGAACAACACCAACACGTAGATGAGATGGTGGTACATTTTCTGCTAATTTGATTGAATACTTCATCCAATGAATACTATCGTGGATCATATTCTACCCTCCTTGATCTGTAATAGCATCGTCAAAAGCTTTGTGTGTGAGTCCTAAAGCGATGGATTCCCATAAATACGCACTCACTATTGTAGCGTAATCTGCCCAATACAAAAAACGTTCTGTCAGCACTTTGCAGGTGGGCAACTCTGTGAGGCCATACAGCCATTGTATGGTACGTTTAATTGTTCCATCTCCTTTTGAGAGGACGTTTTCTCGCCCTAATGAAAAAATCAAATACATTTCTGCTGTCCATTGTCCGATACCTTTGATAGCGGTTAGAGCTGCAATAATGTCAGAGTTGGAAAGGGCTTGAAACGCTTCAAAGTCAATCGTTTTGCTAACAATAGCAGCAGCTAATGCTTTAATATACTCGACTTTTCGTCCAGACAAACCGATACCACGAAGGTCACTGTCATTTGTTGACAGCATAACCTCGGGAGTAACATCACCAAAGTTAGTGCAGATCCGCTGCCAGATGGTTTCACGAGCTTTATCGCTTATTTGTTGCCCGACAATGTATTTTACGAGGCATTTAAATCCGTCGTTCTCTAAAGCAATTTCACAAGTTCCAATGTGCGTTATTAGTTTACCTAGCAATTTATCAGTGCTAATAAGATATTGCACTCTGCTATCGTTTAAGTCATATTTCAAATTTGTCATATTTTCACTCAATCTTTCTTCAGGTTATGTCGCAGGACAGGGGATGGTTCGAAACCACTGAAAAAGTCGGAAAAGCTGTTTCGTTGCGCGTCATTCCGTGGTATAGTAGAAGCATAAAGATAGGAAAGGGTGTCTTTGGATGCTTCGAACAGAAAACGGAAAGCAAATGAGCTTTTTTAGTATGCTTTACGACAAGATCCCGGAGGATTATGTTTTAAAGCGAATCTGGAATGTTGTAGATTTTGACTTCATCAACGAATTATTGGAAGACAGCTATTGCAAGAATTTCGGAAGACCCGCAAAAGAGCCTGCTTTAATGATGAAACTCTGTTTTTTAGAGTATCTGTATAGCCTTTCAGACGAGAAGGTAATGGAGGAAGCTTCTTTAAACCTCGCTTTTCTTTGGTTCTTGGGGCTGAATCCGGAGGATACACTTCCCCATCCGAGCTTATTGGCAAAGTTCCGCACACAGCGGTTAAAGGATATTACTTTGGATGAAGTAATTACGGAAATCGTATGCCAGTGCATAGAAAGGTGCATGATCAAAGGAACCGACTTAGCAGTAGATACGACCCATATCGAAGCAAATTGCACCAAGAAGGTTCCAGAACGCATCATGAAGCACCTTGCTAAAGCAAAAAGCAAAGCACGCAAATTACAAGTGGCTGCTTCTGCCCCGCTTTTCTATGAATTAAGCCAAGAACAGAAGCAACCCGAGTTTCAGGACAAATACAAGAAGCGTGCTGCACAGGAATGGAAGAACGCAGAAATGAAACGCTTCCATGGAATGAGCCGAGCCAGAGGCTGGGGGCTCAGAGGAATACGCATACAAGTAAAGCTGACCGCGATCGCCGTAAATTTGAAACGGATCGCGGTACTTGCGCACGCCTCGAAACCTAGAAATGAGGAACCGGGCATAGGGAATGCCTCTAAAAAGGGGTGTATCTTTGTTTTTGCCTCGATAATTGTGCACATATATGCACAATTTGCAAAAAACAAAGCTCAAAATCTATGCACATCCCGCTGTACCTAAGAAAAAAGACTACTTTTTCAGCGGTTTCAGACGGTTTTCTGTTCTGCTCGTGTTTGCGATTTTTAGGACATTATTTCCATGATTTGTTTTGAGTTTTTATAAAACAGCGAACTTTTACTGCAAGATAGAGAGCCGCCCCCTGTTCTGTGGGGCGGCTCTCTGTGTGGGGGCTTAGAAGCTGCCGCCTCTGCCGCCGCCTCGGTGGCCGCCGCTTCGGCTGCCGCCGGAGCTGCCGGAGGATCTTCTTGTCTTGGTGACATGCTGGTATAGGAAGGTGTCCTTCTTCGTCGTGAGATTCAGACTGCCGTGGCGGATGTAGCAGTTTGCCGCAGGCTGGGTGTGGACACTTTTGAGCTGTCCCTCCATGATCTTCATAGGAATGAGGGCGCTGAGCACAGCGCCGCCTGCAAGACACAGGAGGATATGCCAGAGATTGACGGGGGCTTTGCCGCCCTTGATGGTGCCGGACATGACACCGTCACAGGTTTGTGCAAACGCATCAATGGCCTGTGCGTAGTCTCCCGATTTCAGGAGAGGAACACATTTCTTCTCCAGCGCATCAAAGCCGCGGCTCTCAAAGAGATCCCATGCCCGATCCTGGGCATAGAAATAATACCGATTATTCCCGGGGGAGAAATACAGCATCATAATAATGCCGTCATAGCCATAGCCGCCGTGTTGGAAATAGTCCTTGGCAGTGGCCTCTATGGTTCCGTTGGCAAGGCGATCGACCGTCACCGCAACCACATCCATATCGTGCTTGTCGGAGATCTGCCGCAGCTTGGCCTCCAATTGCCGCTCTTCGGCCTCTGAGAGAACCTGCGCCTCGTCCTTGATGTAAGGAACATCTCTTGCTCCCAATACTACGGTACACAGAAGGGCGCAGAGGAGACTGCACAGGAGCAGGAGTACAAGAATTCTTCTGATCTTCATATTCCTTCCCCCTTCCTTACAGAATACCCATGGATCGAAGCAGCATCATGATCAGGCCACAGCCACCGGATAGAATAGCTGTCCAGATGAGCCACCAAATCCGAAATGCTTTGAGATCCATAGGCAGGTCGCCTACAAACTTGCCGGTCTGTCCGTTCATGGCGAAGGTATATTTCTTCCCGTTCCAATTGGTGGTCAGCATCCAGACGGGATAAAGGGCATAGCTGGTCTCTCCCTCTTGGGTGCGGACATTGCTGTGCTCGGAAACAAGGGAGGTATAGCCCGGTGCAGTATCCCGGAAGGTTTCTATGGTGCTGTTCTTAATGCGCTGATTGGCCCGGTCGATGCTCTTTTCCGCATCCACATCATAGCGGTCTGCCAGATAGCCGGACAGATAGGCGGTACGGAAATCCACCGCCTTGCTTGCATCGAAGGGCTCAAGGGATTCCATCATCTCATCGGGCATCTTGGTAGAGCCGTCTACAGGCACACGGACAAAGCACAAAGAGCCTTCCCGCACCACGGAATAATAACGGGTCTCCGTATAGTTATAATTTGAGGTACTCCAATGGCGGACCTGAGTGGCCTTGAAACGGACAGAGGCATCGATCTTGGCATTGTAGAGCCAGAAGGGAACGTAAACGCCCTTGATCTCCTCCAGACGACTGTCTGTATAGAAGTTTTTGGGCAGGAGTCTCTTACCCTTGCAATGCTGCTTCAGGGCCTCCTTGGCCTGCTCCTTGGTGATTTGGAAGGGGATCACCAGATCCGGCTTCAAGTCACCGGACAGTCTGCCTGCCAGCACCACGGGATTGTCGCAATAGGGACAGTGGGTAGCCGCCGTGGTACCGTCGGTGATCAGCTCGCCGCCGCAGTTGTTGCAGACAAAGACCTGCATCTGCGCCTCTTCGTTCTCGTCCCACTGCTGGGTCTGCTGCTGCCATTGCAGCTCATCCCCATCGATCTCCTGATGGAGAACCTGATCCATTTCCTCCATTGCTGCCACATCAAAGGTGGTGTCGCAATAGGGGCATTTCATCATCTGAGAGGCACTGTCAAACTCCGCCTTGCCTCCACAGGCAGGGCATTTATAATCTAAAACCGTTTGCATTGGCACATCTCCTTTCCCATAAAGGAACGATCAAATTTACTTAATGTCTGCCTCATTGAAAAGATCGCCGCATTCCGGGCAGAACTTAGGGGGATTCTTGGGATCTGCAGGCTCCCAACCGCACTTGTCGCACTTGTACAGGGGTGCTGCCTCCGGCTTCTTGGCGCCGCATTCCGGGCAGAACTTTCCCTTGCAGACTGCGCCGCAGGAGCAGTTCCAGCCTTCCGCAGGCTTCTTGGCACCGCACTCAGGACAGAAGTTCCCCTGTGCCACATTGCCGCAGGCACACTTCCAGCCGTTTACGGGCTTGGCTTCCGGCTTCTTACTTCCGCACTCGGGGCAGAAATTGCCCTGAACCGTTGCGCCGCAGGAGCACTTCCAGCCACCTGCCGTGGGAGCCGCTGTCTGCTGCTGTCCCATACGGAAGAGATCCCCTGCATTGAGCCCGCCGGCCTGCTGTGCAAAGCCCATGCCCATGAAACCGGTCATAGCGCCTGCGGAATTGGAGGCGGCGGCCTTCATAGCCTCGGACTGAGCTCCGACCAGGGTAGCGGCAGCCATATTGGGATCTCGCAGGATGGCGGCATGCTGGGCCTTCTTCAGGAGTTCTGCATCCTCGGGGGGGATATCCACAGAATTCATGGCAATGGAAACCACCTGAATGCCGCGGAGCTCGCTCCACTTCCGGGTCAGGTTGCTGTTCATTGCCTCACACAGCTCGGTCACATGACCGGGCAGAGCGCTGGGACGGATGCCCATGCCGGAAATCTGTGCAAAGGAGGGCTGAAGAGCGCTGACGAACTCTGCCTTGAGCTGGCTGTCAATTTCATGACGGCGGAATTCACCCTCTACATTGCCGCAAACATTGGCATAGAACAGCAGAGGGTTCGTCAGTCTGTAGGAGTACACACCGTTGCAACGAACGGCGGTATCCATGTCCAGCCCGATATTCCTGTCCACAATGCGGAAGGGAATGGGGTTGGGAGTACCGAACTTGTTGTCAATAATTTCCTTGGTGTTAAAGTAATATACACGCTGGTCCTTGCCTGTATCGCCGCCGTAGGTGAAGCGCTTGCCGATCTGGGCAAAGGTCTGCTTCAGGCTCTCACCGAAGGAGCCGGAGAACAGGCTGGGCTCGATGTCCGTCTTGTATGTAAATTCACCGGGCTCTGCGCAGAACTCCACGATCTTGCCCTGTTCCACAATGATCATGCACTGGCCGTCTGCCACCACGATGCCGGAACCATTGGAAATGACATTGTCACTGCCCTTCGTATTGGAGGAACGGCCTCCCACACGCTTCTGACCCTTGACCACCAGAACATCCTTCTCCAGAGCATTGCAGGTAAAAAACTCCTTCCACTGGTCAGCCAGAGTGCCGCCCAATGCGCCTAATGCCGCTTTAATCAGTCCCATAGTAATTCTCCTTTCAGTATTTAGGGGGTTAAAGCTATTATAACATATTTCTTCCGAAATAGATATATATTTTGTAAAATTTTTTCTCTCCTTTTCTTGTATCTCCGACTAAAGTATGGTATACTCAAATCATCCTACGAAAGGAGAAGGATTATGTCTTCTTACATTTCTGAATTGATGCAATTTTTGAACGCAGGGGTATCCCCCTACCATACCATTGCCCAAAGCGCCGCCTATTTGGAGTCCTTTGGCTTCACCGAGCTTCCCCTTGCGGGAGATTTCTCCCAAGTGAAGCGTGGAGGCAAGTACTATGTCCGTGACGGCAGCTTCCTTGCAGGCTTTACCGTCGGGCAGGAAAATGTACTGCGTATTGCCGCCTCTCACACCGACTGGCCCTGCATGCGGATCAAGCCCAGACCGGAGCTGTCTGCCGGTGGCTGTCTGAAGCTCAGTGTCGAGAGCTACGGCGGCGGTATTTTCAGCTCCTGGATGGATCGTCCCCTGTCTCTGGCCGGCCCCGTCCTCCTGCGGACGGAGGATCCCATGAAGCCGGAGCTCCGTCTTCTCTCCTGGGACGAGCCTCTCATGACCATTCCCAACCTTGCCATCCACATGAACCGTGAGGTCAACAAGGGTGTCACCGTAAAGGCCAATGTAGATATGCTTCCCATCTGCCGCAGTATGGAAGAGGGCTTCAACAAGGACGGCTACCTCCTGAGCAAGGTTGCCGAGAAGCTGGAGGTCAAGGTCGAGGACATCCTCTCCTTTGAGCTCTATGTCTACTGCATGGCAAAGGCCGAGCTGGTGGGCTTTGAGAAGGACTTCCTTTCCGCCCCCCGTCTGGACAACCTGTCCTCTGCCCATGCCAATCTCTGGGGTCTGACCCGTGCAGAGGGCAAGGGCATCAACTTCGCTGTTCTCTTTGATAACGAGGAGATCGGCAGCAACACCCGTCGGGGCGGTGACAGCCAGACCCTCAATTTCATTCTGGAGAAGCTCTTTGCCGCCCTGGGTCTGAGCCACTGCGACTTCCTCAACGCCTGTATGTCCGGCATGATGCTGTCCTGTGATGCGGCTCATGCCGCCCATCCCAATCACATGGAATTTGCCGACGGCCCTCACGCTCCCATGCTCAACCGCGGCCTTGCCCTGAAGCGCAGTCCCCGGTATTCCTCTGTGGTAGAGACCTGCGCCGTAGTACAGGGCCTTTGCGACAGAGACAGCATTCCCCTGCAGGTGTATATGAACCGCGCAGACCTTCCCGGCGGCGGTACTTTAGGCTCTATGGCCTCCAGTCTGCTGTCCATGCCCTCTGCGGATATCGGTGTTCCCCTCCTTGCCATGCACTCTGCCTGCGAGCTCATGGGCGCAAAGGATCACGAGGGCTTCTGCCGTCTGTGCCGTAGCTTCTACAGCGCTTAACTCCTTGGGGGGTATACGCATATGAAACAATATCAAAAGCGCCTGCTCCCCCTTTTGGCTCTGCTGTTGGTGCTGGGCTGTCTGATGCCCGACGGTCTTTCCCTTCGGGTCTTCTCTGCTCCGAAAGCTACGGATTATGTTTATCCCAACGATTGGAGTCGGCCTGCCCTGATCTTTGCGGTGGAAAACGGCATTCTCATGGGAGATGCCAATCGGGATCTGAAGCCTGCCGCCAATATCACCAGAGCGGAAACCGCCGCCGTTATGGTTCGTCTTCTGGCTGTAACAAAGCAGAGCGATCTTTCCCGTTACTCCGACGTTTCTACTGCCGATTGGTTCTATAAGGAGCTGTCCTATGCAGTGGCCGCAGGGCTTTTCAGCGGTATCTCCGATACCCGAATGGAGCCGAATGCTCCCATTACCCGAGAACAGATTTTAGTGGTGCTGTGTCGAGCCTTTGGCATCGTCCCCAAGGGAAGCGAGGGCTACAAGGGCTTCACCGACGGCGCTTCCGTTTCTCCCTATGCCCGTGAGGCTGTCAGTGCCATGAGAGATCGGGGTCTGGTACAGGGCTACAAGGATGGCAGTCTGAAGCCCCAAGCACCCATCACCAGGGCAGAAACCGCACAGCTATTGTACAATCTCTTTGATGTCATCGCAGACCATCCGTCCCGGATCCCCACAAAGGGACGGGTACTGTACCGTGGCAAAGAGCCCCTTCCCCCTGTTCTGAAGCTGGAGGGCTCTCTGTTCCTTTCCCAAGGTACCGCCAAGACTCTGACCGTAGAGGACTGGCAGATCCGTGACAGCTTGGTTCTCCGTATGGCAGAGGGAGCCACCGCATATCTGAACGGTTTGACCTGTGAGGAGCTGGTGCTCTGCTCCTCCGGCAGCTTCCGTGCTCAGGTGTCCACCCTTTGGCTGGCAAATGAGCACAGCGAATTCACGGGAAATGCCCAACATTTGGGTGTTCTCTCCGGCACACACAAGGCAGTAGGCGAGTACGGCAAGGTGCGCCTTTCTCAAAAAACCGCTGTCACCGTTGAAGGCTCTGTTTCGGAGCTGACCGCCGAGCGGAGCAGTAAGACCGCCCTGAAGGGAAATTGCACAACAGCCCATCTGGCGCCCTATGCCCGTCTGGCGCTGGAAGGCGATCTTGATTCCCTGACTATGGAGGCAAATTCTGCTCTGGAGCTGAAGGGCGCTGTTGGAAGCATCACCGTCAACGGCGCAAATGTTTCCCTCTCCGGCGAGGGAAAGGCACAGACCGTCACGGTTTACGAAGAAGGTGTTCAGATCTCCATAGAGGTGGAACAGTTGCAGAATATCTGGGAAGAAAACTACCGCAAGGAGCACGACAGGGCTTTGGAAACCGTGAAGACTCAGGTCGTTCCCGTCAAAGTGCTTTCCGATGTGCGGCTGTACAGGAACCAAAATCTCACCGATTACCTCCTTACCGTTCCCGGCGGAGTCACGGTTGCCAACGAATGGAATCCCACCGGCCCCGTGATGCGTGTTACTTATACAGACGAAAACGGCAGAAAATGGACAGGCTGGGCAGAACGCTGGGCCTTCAGCATCCAGAGCAAGACCGTCACCACAGACTTCTCTCTGGATTATTCCAAGGCCACCAAGGAAGGCTATGTGAATCTGTCCGGTTATGAAAGCAATACAGAATACCTGATCTGGGTCAGCCGCTATACACAGAAGGTCATCGTCTATCAGGGGCAGAAGGGCAACTGGAAGGTCATTAAAACCATGCCCTGTGCCACAGGCGCCAATAGCTGTCCCACCCCCACGGGTCAGTATGATCTCACCGCACACAGAACTGTCTGGGACTTTGACACCTATTTGGTATACAAGGTGACGGTATACAACGGCCCCTTCGCCTTCCACACCGTGACCTACAAGCCCAACGGCAGCCTCCTGGACGGCCGTGTGGGTCAGCCTCTGTCCCACGGCTGTGTCCGTATGCTCTACGAGGACAGCAGCTACATCTATGACCTTCCCTTAGGAACACACGTGGTCATTTACTAAAAAAATTCCCCCAAGCACTGCCATTGGTGCTTGGGGGCTTTGCTTTCCTCGGTCACTGAACAAAAGCCCCATCAACCAACGAAGCAGGGTGGTTGATGGGGCATTTTTCAGAAACGCTTGATCACTCTGTGATGATGCCGTATTTGTACTTGAGGCTGAGGATCCGCAGGACGCTTTCGTTAATGCGTTCTTCGGTGATAACACCGTCTTCCACAGCCTTCTTCAGAGCATTGAAGGCAAGGAGCTTATTGTCGGGCATGGTGATGACATCACAGCCTGCCTGAACCGCGCGGAGAGCCGCCTCACCGCTGCCGTAGGAGGTGATCGCACCCATTTCCTGAGAATCCGTGACAATGAGACCCTCGAAGCCCAGCTCTTCCCGAAGCAGATCCGTGACGATCAAAGAGGAGAACTCGCAGGGATCTTCGTTGCCTGTGACCTTAGGCAGAGCCATGTGGGAGATCATGACCAGCTCCGCACCTGCCTCGATACCTGCTCGGAAGGGGATCAGCTCCAGCTGACGGAGCTCATCCAAGGTGCGGTTGCTGAGGGAACGACCCAGATGGGAATCGGCAGAGGTACTGCCATGACCGGGGAAATGCTTGAGACAGGAGATCACCTTCCCGTCCTGAAGACCCTTGAGCATCTGCACCGCCATGGTGGACACAACCGCAGGATCAGTGCCGAAGGAACGGTCTCCGATCTCTGTATTGCCGGCATTGGTCACCACATCCGCTACGGGAGCGTAGTCCAGATTAAAGCCCGCAGAGGAGAGCTGCTGTGCAAATTCCTGCCCCAGAGCATAGACCGCCTCTGCATCCCCTGCATCGCCGTATTCCCTCATGGGAGACTTCTGCCGGGTCACGCCGATCTTGCTCAGTCGGGAGACCCGTCCGCCCTCTTCATCCACTGCGATGAACAGGGGGATCTTGGAGTTGGCCTGAAGGGCTGTGGTCATATTCTTCACCTGTTCCTTGCTGGTGATATTCTGACCGAAGAAGACAAGACCGCCTATAGGGTAGCTCTTCAGAGCATTCTTGGTTGTTTCTCCCACAGCGGTGGTGTTGTAGATGCTGGTCAGCTCATCGGGAGTGACAAAGATCATCTGCCAGATCTTCTCGTCCAAGCTCAGTGTTTCCAACAGAGCCATCGCACTCTCCTCATAGGGCTCTAAGGGAGGCTCCGTGGTAGGGGGCTCTGTGGTAGGGGGCTCTGTAGTAGGGGGTTCTGTGGTAGGGACGGTGGGAGGCTCCGTGGTGGGCTCCTCTCCCACAGACTCTGTGGCGGCAAGCTGGGTGGCGATCTCTCCCTCATTAAAGGTAGGAATGCCTGTCCCCAAACCGATCACATATACCATAAAACAGCCAAGTATAAGCACAATGCATACGGCCGTTCCGATCAATGCCTTTCGCAAAGGGCTCTTCCTGCTTCTGTGATGACGTCTCTTGTGTTTGCTACTATGGCTCACAATTGCTCCTCCTGCTTTCTATGTCAGTAATGCGTGCTATTGCGCTCCCTATATCATACTCCATTCTTCCCCAAAAAACAAGTGGGATTTAAAAGTTTTTCCTAAAATCGGAACACTTGACTTTTTTTCTCGGGGAGGATATACTATAATAGATATAGTGGTGTTAATGTACATTTCCCTAATCCGGAACAGAAACAGAAGAATCGTGAGGAATATTATGGCTAAAAAACAAAGCTACGGAAACGAAAGTATTACTTCCCTGAAAAATGAAGACCGAGTGCGTCTGCGTCCTGCGGTTATTTTTGGCTCCGATGACCTTATCGGCTGTCAGCATGCGGTGTTCGAGATCCTGTCCAATGCCATTGACGAGGCACGTGAGGGTCATGGTGACCTGATCATCGTCACCCGCTACGCAGATCAGAGCATCGAGGTCGAGGACTTTGGTCGAGGCTGTCCCGTAGACTGGAACGAGAAAGAGCAGTGCTACAACTGGGAGCTGGTTTTCTGCGAGATGTACGCAGGCGGCAAGTACGACAAGAACAATGCCGCCAACTATGAGTTCTCCCTGGGTCTCAACGGTCTGGGTACCTGCGCCACCCAGTACGCTTCGGAATTTTTCGACGCTCGGATCTATCGGGATGGCTTTAAATACAACCTGCATTTTGAAAAGGGTCGGATCGTAGGCAAGCTGAACAAAGAGCCTGCGGATCGGAAGAAGACCGGCTCTCTCTTCCACTGGAAGCCGGATCTGGATGTCTTTACCGAGATCAATATCCCTGTGGAATATTATTTGGACGTCCTCAAGCGACAGGCGGTGGTCAATGCAGGTGTGACCTTCCGCTTCCGCAATCAGGTCGGCAAGAGCTTTGAAACCACAGAGTTCCGTTATGAAAAGGGCATTGTGGATTATATAAACGAATTGACCGAGGGCAACTCCTTCACCATGCCCCAGTATTGGGAAACGGAGCGGAAGGGTCGTGACAGAGCCGATAAGCCGGACTATAAGGTCAAGCTCACTGCCGCTGTCTGCTTCTCCCGTAACCTCAGCCGACTGGAATATTATCACAACTCCTCCTGGCTGGAGCATGGCGGCGCCCCGGACAGGGCGGTGCGTAATGCCTTCGTCTATGCCATCGATGCCTATTTGAAGCAGAACGGCAAGTACACCAAAACAGAGAGCAAGATCACCTTCCAGGATGTTGCAGACTGTCTGGTCATCGTCACCAACTGCTTCTCCACCCAGACCTCTTATGAGAACCAAACAAAAAAATCCATCAATAACAAGTTCATTCAGGAGGCCATGACGGATTTCTTCCGTTCCCGTTTGCAGGTCTACTTCATCGAGAACAAGGCGGAGGCAGACAAGATCGCCGAGCAGGTCCTCATCAACAAGCGTAGCCGTGAGACCGCAGAGCATGCCCGTATCACGGTGAAGAAGAAGCTCTCCGGCTCTCTGGATATTGCCAACCGTGTACAGAAGTTTGTAGACTGCCGCAGTCGGGATGCCGGTAAGCGGGAATTGTATATCGTGGAAGGCGACTCCGCTATGGGCTCTGTCAAGCAGTCCCGTGATGCGGAGTTCCAAGGGATCATGCCCGTCAGAGGTAAGATCCTCAACTGTCTGAAGGCCGATTACGGCAGGATCTTCAAGAGCGACATCATCACAGATCTCCTCCGTGTCATGGGCTGTGGTGTGGAGGTCAAGGACAAGCGAGTGAAGGACATTGCCGCCTTCTCCCCGGATGCCTTACGGTGGAACAAGATCATCATCTGTACCGACGCCGATGTAGACGGCTTCCAGATCCGCACCCTGATCCTGACCATGCTATACCGTCTCGTTCCCACCCTGATCCGAGAGGGCTACGTGTATATTGCAGAGTCTCCCCTCTTCGAGATCAACACCAAGGACAAGACTTGGTTTGCCTATAACGAAGCAGAAAAGGCCGAGATCCTCAAGACCATCGGCAACCAGAAGTACACCATCTCCCGTTCCAAGGGCTTAGGCGAGAACGACCCGGAGATGATGTGGATGACCACCATGAACCCGGAGACCCGCCGTCTCATCAAGGTCATGCCTGAGGATGCCGAAAAAACCGCCATCTACTTTGACCTCCTCCTGGGAGACAATCTGGCAGGCAGAAAAGACTATATTGCCGAAAACGGCAGTCTGTATCTGGACATGGCAGATATCAGCTAAGCGCTTGCGGATGAAGAAAATGATTTTTGTTTCTATTTTACTTGCTGCAGCAATTTTGGGATTGCTGTATGTAATTTGGGAGAACACCCATTTCCGAACCGTGAAGTACGAATATGGAGATCCCGATGTACCGAAGGAGATGGACGGCTTGCGGATCCTGCAGCTTTCCGACCTCCACGGTCAATCCTACGGCAAGGGCAACTGCCGTCTTTTGGCCGCTGTTCGGGACTGCAACCCGGATGTGATCATGGTGACGGGAGATCTGATCGACAGCACCTTCACAAACACAGAGAAGGCTCTGGACTTTGCAGAGGAGCTGGTGAAGCTCGCCCCGGTCTATTACTGTACGGGAAACCATGAGCACCGTCTGGAGGAAAAGGAGCTGAAGGCCTTTCTGGCAGAGCTTTCCGCAAGGGGTGTGCAGGTTCTCTCTGACGAAGCCGTTCCCTTTTACGGAGGGGTGCTTGCAGGGCTTCAGGAAAGAAGCAGTCGGCAGGCCGATGCCCTGGAGAAAGTACTGGCAGAGCAAGATCCCAAGGCCTTCACCCTGCTATTGGCGCATAAGCCACACTTTTATGACAATTATCTGCAAGCCGATCTGGTTCTCTCCGGTCATGCCCACGGCGGACAGATCCGTCTGCCTTGGATCGGCGGCCTGATCGCTCCCGGTCAGGGCTGGTTTCCCGAGTATACCAGAGGCTTCTATCATAAGGAAGATACCGCCATGCTCATCAGCGGCGGCATCGGCAACAGCCACAGAGTCCCCCGTGTATTCAATCCCCCGGAGCTGGTTCTGCTGACCCTCCGTTCTCAATAGCCTAAGAAAAGGATGTGAAACTATGGCCAGAAAGAAAAAAGAACCCGATCTGAAAAAAAATAAAATTGACACCTCCCGTGTTGAGGGTCTTCGGGCAGAGGTTCTGGAACAGCCCATTACAGACACCCTGACCCTGAACTACATGCCCTATGCCATGAGCGTGATCGTTTCCCGTGCCATTCCGGAGATCGACGGCTTTAAGCCCTCTCACCGCAAGCTCCTGTACACCATGTACAAAATGGGCCTCCTCAGCGGAAACCGCACCAAATCCGCCAACATTGTGGGACAGACCATGCAGCTCAATCCCCACGGCGATGCGGCCATTTATGAAACTATGGTTCGTATGGCAAGAGGCAACGAAGCCCTGTTAGTCCCCTTCATTGACTCTAAGGGCAACTTCGGCAAGGTCTACTCCCGTGATATGGCCTATGCCGCCTCCCGTTATACAGAGGCAAAGTTAGAGCCCATTTGCCACGAATTTTTCCGAGAAATTGACGAAGAGACCGTGGATTTTGTCCCCAACTATGACAACACCATGCAAGAGCCCACCCTCTTGCCCACAGCCTTCCCCAATGTGCTGGTTTCCTCCAATATGGGCATCGCCGTTGGTATGGCAAGTAATATTTGTTCCTTTAACCTCCGTGAGGTCTGTAAGGCCACTGCCGCATGGATCCGCAATCCCAACTGTGATCTTTTGGAGCTGTTGCCTGCCCCGGACTTCTCCACCGGCGGCGAGATCCTCTACGATCCCGTAGAAATGGCAGAGATCTACCGCACCGGCAGAGGCAGTGTGAAGATCCGCGCCCGTTGGCGGTATATCAAGGAGGGAAACCTCATCGAGATCTACGAGATCCCCTACACCACCACTACGGAAGCCATCATCGACAAGGTATCCGAGCTGACCAAGGCAGGAAAGATCCGTGAAATCTCCGATATGCGTGACGAGACGGATCTGAACGGCCTGAAGCTCACCATTGATCTAAAGCGGGGCGCAGATCCTGACAAGCTCATGCAGAAGCTCTTTAAGACCACTCCCCTCTTAGACAGCTTTGGCTGTAACTTCAACCTGCTGATCGCCGGTATGCCCCGTGTACTGGGTGTTCGGCAGATCATTGAGGAATGGACGGCTTGGAGAACGGAATGCGTCCGCAGGCGGATCTATTACCGCAAGCAGAAGAAGCAGGAAAAGCTGCACCTGTTAAAGGGTCTGCGTCGCATCCTTCTGGACATCGATAAGGCCATCCGTATCATTCGGGAAACGGAATCCGAGGCAGAGGTCATCCCCAACCTGATGATCGGCTTCGGCATCGACAAGATCCAAGCAGAATTCGTTGCGGAGATCAAGCTGCGGAACATCAACAAGGAGTATATTCTCAAGCGCACCAAGGAGGTCGACACTCTGGAGCAGGAGATCGCAGAGCTGGAAGAGCTTCTGCGCAGTGAGAAGAAGATCCGCACCCTCATCATCAAGGAGCTGGATACCATCGCCGACAAATACGGCAAGGATCGGAAAACCGGTCTGGTATTCGGTGACGAAA
>JAFOZC010000244.1 GCA_017391305.1 Oscillospiraceae bacterium
AATAATCAGTATCAGCAGCCCTATGACTACAACGCAGGCGCTCAGCCCGCTTACAACATGCCCAACGACGTCCTCACAGGCGCTCCGAAGGTATTCAGCATCATCTCTCTGATCTGCGGTATCCTCTCCATGGTAGCTTGCTGCTACGGTATGATCCCGGCTATTCCCGGTCTGATTTTTGCGATCGTCGCAAAGTCCAAGTTCAAGGGCAAGGGAGAGGCAAGAGCTGTGTGCGAACTTTGAGCAGCTCCATAGACCGAAGTTTATCGCTCCGCCTACGATGCCCACCGCACCCTTGGCTCTCCCTCCGGGAGAGCTGGCGCGAAGCGCCTGAGAGGGCACACCGCATCGATTCCACCCACAAACTACCCACAGAACAACTGCACCGCTTCTACCTACAATCTATTCATAGAACCACTGCAGCGATTCTACATACGAAGCTGTATCCCACTGCCCACTATCTGCCCACACCCTCTCCCCCTTGTGAGAGAGTGTGGCATCATGAGCTTTGGCGGTGTTTGCGGATCAGGTTCAGGAAGGCCTCGCCGTAGCGCTCGGCTTTGTATTTGCCCACACCGGATACACGGAGCAGTTCCTCCACGGTGACAGGGGCTTTCCTCGCCATTTCTTGGAGGGTTGCATTGGAGAATATAATGTACAAGGGCATATTTTCCCTCCGTGCAATTTGGATACGCAGCTCCTTCAGCCCTTCCAGCAGAGCTTCGCTGTCCTGAACGGCCCTGTTTTCTTCTTTCTTCTCCTCCTGCTTCTGTACTGCCTGCACCAAGCGCTTCACCTGTTTGTCTTGAAAAAGCACCTCACGGGCTTCTCCCGTGAGCTTTACTGCGCCGTGGGTAGGATCTGTCACAAGATAGCCCTGCCGTTCCAGCTCCTCTATGAGATCACGGATCTGAGACCGTCTCACATCCTTCATAATGCCATAGGTGGATAGACGGTTCAGCCCCAGCTCCATGATCCTTTGATTCTTGCTTCCGTGGAGGCTCTGTGCCACAAGGCTCGCCCCCACCCAATAGCCTAAACGGTCATGGATGCGGTAAATTCCTGACAGGATCATTTTTGCCTGCTCGGTCATGTCCACCTCCTCCATAACACTGCTGCAGGAGGAGCAGTTGCCGCAGGCCTCCGGGTGCTGTTCCCCAAAATATTCCAAAATATGCGCCCTGAGACAATGACTGCTGTTACAATAGCTGATCATCGACTTAAGACGGATCAGATCCTTCTTCCGAACCTCCTGCCGTTCTTCCTCCGTCAGGGCATCGTTCTCTCCCGACTGTTCAATGAGAAATTTGGCGGTAAGGATGTCCGACTTGGAATAAAGAAGAATACAATCCGCAGGCTCTCCGTCTCTGCCTGCTCTGCCTGCCTCCTGATAATAGGCCTCAAGACTCTGGGGCATATTGTAGTGAATGACAAAGCCCACATTGGACTTGTCAATGCCCATGCCGAAGGCATTGGTGGCAACCATGATCCTGCTACGGTCGTAGACAAAGTCCTCCTGATTCTCATGGCGCTCTTGGTCTGACAGCCCTGCATGGTAACGGGTCGCAGGTAGCTTCCGTCCACGGAGGATCTCACAGACCTTCTCCACATCCTTTCGGGTGGAGCAATAGATGATGCCGCTTTTCCCCTTCCGCTGTGCCAGAAGCTCCAATAGAGCATCTGCCTTTTTCTTCGGCTTTAAGACCTCGAAGCGCAAATTCGGTCTATCATAGCCGGTAATGATCTCCAAGGGCTCACGGAGGCGGAGAATTTCCTTGATATCCTTCCGAACCTCATAGGTAGCCGTGGCAGTAAAGGCAGAGACCACCGGTCTTTTGGGAAGCAAGCTGAGAAAATCCACGATCCGCAAATAGCCGGGGCGAAAATCCTGCCCCCATTGAGAGATACAGTGGGCCTCATCCACTGCCACAAGGGAGATATTCTGATCCGCAATTGCCTCTAAAAAGCCTTGGGTCAGCAAGCGCTCCGGGGCAACATAAATGATCTTATACACCCCCAGACGGATGTTCTGCAAAACCAGCCGAATTTGATTCTGGGTCAGGGAGCTGTTGACAAAGGCTCCGGGGATGCCCATATTCTTCAGGGCAGAAACCTGATCCTTCATCAGGGAGATCAGGGGCGAAACCACGAGAGTGATCCCCTCCAGCATTAAAGCAGGGATCTGGTAGCACAGACTTTTTCCGCCTCCGGTGGGCATGATCCCGAAGGCATCCCTGCCCCATAGCTGGGCATCGATCAGTTCCTCCTGCCCCCTGCGAAAACTGCTGTAGCCAAAATATCGATATAACACCTCAAGCTTCTCTTCCAAAGCCTTTCTCCCCCTCATCTCTCGGAGTATTGTGAATCTCTGTGTCCATTGTACCACGAAAGACTCTCCCTTTCAACAAGTTTTATACAGTAAATTGCAACATTCCCCCTTGCAAAAGCTCCCCCATATTGATATAATGTAAGTATCCACAGAAAGGAGTCCACAGCTATGCACGATCTGCGGCAATTACAGGCAGAAATGAGCCAGCGAGGCTTAGAGCGGTATTTTGATGCTACCCTTCCCTTCCTTCGGAACGGGATCAGCCTCTTGCCGGACTTTGCCCCCTCTCAGATTCCGGACATTGGTTGCTCCAAATTCGGAGGTCAGCCCGACCTTCCCACAGGGACAGCCTGGTTCCGCAATCCCGATACCGGGCTTCTGCTCAGCTTTGTTTGCCAGATCGATCTTGCACAGGCCGCCCCCTTTGACACAGAGGGGCTTCTTCCTCACAAGGGCCTCTTGTATTTCTTCTGCGATTGCACAAGGGATCACCGATCCCGGGTCTTTGAACCGGGAGACCGCAACGGTTGGAAGCTCTATTATTTTGAAGGAGACCCCGGGCAGCTCTGCCCCGCCCCCTTCCCGGAAGGGACGCAGACGCTCCCCAAGGTATTCCCCTGCGCCCCCATCTCCTTTGCCTCCCGTCCGGAGCTTCCCCTCATGTCCGCAGAGCTTGCGAGGAAGCTTCGTCTCCCCAAGGAGGAGGGCTTCCGAGATCGCTGTTGGCGCTGGACCGACGAAGCCACAAAGCGGAATCCCAACAAGCTTTTAGGCCATGCAGACCCCATTCAGGATGCTATGGAAGGGGAATGTGAGAAAGCTCTGCAGGCCTCCCAAGGCGCAGCGGGGACAAAGAACCATTCTTGGCGCCTTCTCCTGCAAATCGACAGCATGGGAAAGCTACGCATGAACTGGGCAGACGACGGCCGCCTCTACCTCTGGATCACCGAGGAGGATCTTGCCCAAAGACACTTCCACAAGGCACAATTGATCCTGCAAAGCTATTGATCCGCAAAATAGACCCCTTTATTTTGCACCTTTTGCAGTTTATTTTCTTCCCCTACCGTGATATGATATAGGCACAAAGAAACTATTTCCCAAAAGGATGTGATTCCCTTGAATGTGAGAGAAAGACTCCTGACCCTTCGGCTTTTGGAGAGGCTGACTCGCAATCCCGCAGTAGCAGCCGATCTTGGGATAGAATGTTCACAGATCCCTCGCACCCAGGAAGAAGAGGAGCCCCCCTGAAGCACAGCACTTCCCCATAAGTTAAGACACCCGTAATGAGAAAGGAGAAATTGTAATGGAAATTTTTTACGGTATTGCAGCATGTATTGTCCTACTGATCGTCATCATCCTCATCGGCTACGTCAAGGCTCCGCCGGATACGGCCTACATGATCTCCGGCTTCCGTAAGCCCAGGATCCTCATCGGCAAGGCCGGTGTTCGTATCCCCTTCTTAGAGCGCCTCGACAAGCTATCCCTGAAGATGTTCTCCGTAGACGTCAAGACCACCGACTATGTCCCCAATGCAGAAT
Source organism: Oscillospiraceae bacterium (assembly GCA_017391305.1). Taxonomy (GTDB): domain Bacteria; phylum Bacillota; class Clostridia; order Oscillospirales; family Oscillospiraceae; genus JAZOXB01. The sequence continues at coordinate 3,868 of JAFOZC010000244.1, forward strand.
ACATCAATGTGAAGGTCGATGCTACCGTTAAGATCCGCATCGGTCAAAGTCAGGAAATGATGGCTCTGGCCTCCAAGTTCTTCCTGAATGAACGGGAAGACATGATCATCCGCCGAGTTCAGGATACTCTGGAAGGCAACATGCGTGAGATCGTCGGCCAGATGCGTTTGGAAGAAATGGTCACCGACCGTAAGGCCTTCGGTGAAAGAGTACAGGAGAACGCCATCCCCGACCTGCAGAAAATGGGTCTGGAAATGATCTCCTTCAACGTCCAATCCTTCTCCGACCAGAACAATGTCATTGAAGATTTGGGTATTGACAACATTTCCCAGATCAAGAAGGGCGCTGCCGTAGCAAAGGCACAGGCAGACCGTGACATCGCCATTGCCCAGGCCAAGGCCGCCAAGGAGGCCAACGATGCCAAGGTACAGTCCGAGATGGAGATCGCTGAGAAGCAGACCTCCCTTGCCATCCGTCAGGCAGAGCTGAAGCAGCAGTCCGATGTGAAGAAGGCAGAAGCCGATGCCGCCTACTCCATCCAGGAGCAGGAGCAGAGAAAGACCATCGAGGTCACCTCCGCCAACGCAGATATCGCCCGTGCAGACCGTACCGCCGAGCTGAAGGCCAAGGAGGTCGAGGTCACCAAGCAGACTCTGGATGCAGAGATCCGCGCCAGAGCCGATGCCGAACGCTATGCCGCACAGCAGGCAGCAGAGGCCGAGCTCTTCCGCCGCACCAAGGAAGCAGAAGCCAAGATGATCGAGCGCCAGCGTGAGGCAGAAGGTATCCGCGCCGTTGGTGAAGCAGAGGCAGAGGCCATTCGCCTCAAGGCCCTTGCAGAGGCAGAAGGTATCGACAAGAAGGCAGAGGCCATGAAGAAGTACGGCGAAGCCGCTGTGATCGAAATGATCATGGCAGCCCTCCCGGAGATCGCAAAGAACGTAGCCGAGCCTCTGAGCAAGGTCGACAAGATCACCATGTACGGCGAAGGCAACAGCGCCAAGCTCCTGTCCGACATCGTCAACGGTACCACCCAAGTCACCGAAGGCATCAGCGCCGGCATGGGCATCGACATCAAGAGCCTCATCATGGGCGCCCTGGGCGGCAAGATGGCAAGCGAAAACAATCCCCCCGTAGTCGTCGTCCAATCCCCCACCGACCCCTCTACCCCCAATACAGAAGAAACCTGATCCCCATCGGGTAGGAGGCTAACCATTATACTTTTAACGGTTCATCCGTTTTATTGGAAATAAGTATAAAGGCAAGGACTTGTATTGGTCAAAGAAATAAGCATGCGCCCCATAGTGCAAAGAGGAAATAAGAATTTCCTCTCCCCGCACTATGGGGCGCATATTTGTTTTTACAGCCTTAGGAAGCCTAAATTCATGGTCTGTACCGAAAATACCGGACGATCATACCGAGGTGCGATTCTTTCCCCTAAGATCACTTCGTCTCCATATAAGAGACATACTCTGTAAAGTTGTAGGCACTACGGTATGCTTCCTCCGCATCGGCAGGAACGATCATCTTAAAGCCGCTCACAGAAGCATTGAAAATACCACTGCCCATCAAAACAGGGGGCGTAGCTCCTGTAAATTCCACAGTCCTTAGAGCCGTACAACCCGTAAAGGCTTTACTGTCGATCACAGCAAGCTCCTCAGGGAAAATAATGTGGCTCAGCATATTGGCATTTAAGAAGGCACCGGAGGCAATGCAAGCGGTAGTGCTGTAAGCAGGATCGGTCATATCGAAGGTCGCATCTCTGTTAACGGGATACTTCAGTAAGATCCGTTGGTCCTTGGAATAGAGAACTCCCTCAATAGAAGTAAAGTGAGCATTTCCCTCGTCCACAAAGAAGTTTTCCAAAGAAGTACATTCGCTAAATGCATCACTGCTTAAATAGGAAACCGTGGAAGGAAGGGTCAAATCTCGCAAAACGGTATACACAGAAGAAAATGCACCGGATCGAATAGAGTAAATGGAAACCTCACCTACGTCGGGGACGGAAATGACATTGGGGATCACTACATGAGGACGACCGTCCTTTGTATAGAAATCGGTCAAGATGTATCCGTCATCGTTAACGGCCAAGATATAGGTGTCCATGTCATAGGTCGCAACCAGGTCGTAGGATACAACAGGCTTTTCGAACCATTTCTCACCGTAGATCTTTAGACAACGATAGGGAACATAAATTTGACACAATTCAGACTCCAGAGCCAAACCCATGTTATTCAAAGAAGTGGGGATCTCCGATGTATCGGTGATGATACGGTTAATGATGATCTTCTCCAATTTGGGTGTACTGAGGAGGGAACGGAAGTGAATTTGCTTCAAGTTTTCAAAATACACATATTTGAGGTTCTGACACCAATAGAATTCATATCCGCTTGTAAGCAACTGAACTTGCGGGATGCTTACAGACTCTAAATTGGGACAACTTGAAAATGCATAGCCGCCAACAGATGTCATTCTGGGGCCAATCAGCACCTTAATTCCACTACCGGAAAATGCATAGCTTCCCACCGTTGTCACCCCGTCCATAACCGCAGAGGTGATGCCGGAAGCATTAAAGAATGCCCTGCTCCCGATGATAGCGATATTCTCATGGAAATATACATTGGCATTTGTAAAGGATTGATTATGGAATGCATAACTATATATTTCGGTAATAGGTTTCCCGTTAAACTCACCGGGTATGCTTACATCCCCCGTAAAATTCAGGTGAGTGGTAACCAAGACATAATAGTCTCCCTTATCCATTACAACATAATCCCCAACATAGAAGCCATTGACTGTCTTTTCCCCCATCTTTTCCCCTCTGGGATAAATTTGTGTCGAGGCAATAGGGGCTTTATTTTTATAGATAGACAAGAGCTCCTCGGGAACAAAGAGCTTTACCTGCCTGGAATATGCTGAAGTAAAGGGCTTCGTACCAAGAGAGACATCGGAATCCCCGTGAGCCATATACAATTCCAGAAGGGACTTACAGTTCCGGAACATACCCTCCCCATAGACCTTTGTGACTTTCGGCATATCGACACTAACCAAGGACGAACATGCATCAAATACATAATTTGTGCCACTTTCCGCAACGGTGGTAACCTCGGGCATAATCACATAGACCAAAGAAGTACAACTGCTAAATGCATGAGATTCCAAAGAAACCATACCGCCGGTGTTAAGGCTAAGAATACCGGTCTTGTAGAATGCATTTGCGCCGACACTTTCCATAGATGCAGGGAAAATGACATCCTGGACCAGGTTGTCACAGCCGGAGAAGGCCGAGGCTCCGATGACCCTGAGAGAAGTTGCGGACTCAAATTCGACCTTGCGCAGACCCTTACAGTTCACAAATGCGCTGTCATCAATATACCGCAATTTCGTACCCAATGTAAGGGTCACATTGGTCAGGCTCTGATTCCGGAAAGCGCCGGAGTAAATACGGGTAATGGGCATTTCCTCAAAGGTCTCGGGGATCACGAGGCTGTCAACATAGTCAAGATTGGAGGTGCTGAGAGTATAGGTATTGTCTCCGTTATCGGATACAATGTACTCACCGATATTGTAGCCTTCCACCAAAAGCTCGCCCAGCTTTTCCCCTTCGGGATAAATCATGGAAGCTGAAATACCGCCGGGACACTTCTCTCGGTAGAAGCTGACCAGCTTCTCCGGAACAAACATCTTGAGTCTGTTTGTGGTACAGCCTACAAAAACGTCCTTCTCTGCACCCAAGTTGACGCCATCGTCATCAGAGGCCATGTGGATCTCCCGCAAAGAAACACAATACTCAAACATTTGCTTTCCGTAGGCATTTAGAAGAGCCGGAAGTCGTACACTCACCAAGGAGTCACAGTCAGAGAACAGCAAATTGTTCTGTCCTTCGTTGCCGATCACCTGAACCTCGGGAAGCTCTGCCCAATTCAAATAGCTGCAATCTTCAAAGGCCTTGCTCTCGACCGTTTTCGCACCGCCGGTGATCACAGAGCGGATGGAGGACTTCCGGAATGCCTCACGGCCAATGTTCTCAAGAGATTCGGGAAGGGAAAGATCCTGATTCAAGCTGACACAATTGGCAAATGCAGAAGCGCCAATGGTTTCCAGATCATCACCAAAGTCAACTTCAGCCAATCTCTCTGCTCCGTAGAACGCACTGTCACCAAGGATCTGAATTCGGTTCAGATCAGCCTTCTTGATGCTCTTGTTGCCGGCGAAGTTACCGGCGCCAAGCTTGGTCACAGTGTCTGCAAAGCTTACGGAGGCACCGCTGTAATTGTGTCTGTATGCATTGTCATACACAGAAACAATGTTCAGCTTTGTACCGTCGATGGTAATATTGTTGCCAATGGCAGCATCCTCGCCCCAAACGTAATAGGTGATTTCCCATTCGTTGGCCTTTATATTGCGGACAAAGTGCTGTTTGGTTTCATCCAATTGGGAGGTAGGATAAATTCGGGTTGCATAAGCGGAATAAACAGACTTATAAGATCCGATATATGCTTCCTCCACAAAGATCGCCTTCACATTGCTTAAGCCATCTGCTGCCTTCGCGACGGGAACAGAGGCTGCAAAGTGTACATACTTAGCACCCGAAAACCATTCTGCCCCAAAGGTATCCACACCGGAGGGAATGGTAATGACATTATCAATGGCGGAGGACTTAAAAGCCGCTACACCGATTTCCGTCAAATTCTGGGGAAGGATCAGGGTCTCATACTTGGATACCCCTTCGAAAGAGCTTTCGGGAAGCTTATTGGATTTTCCGTCACCGTAGACATTGGCTCTCTTGAGATCCAAATACTGCAGAGACATCATGTCGTTGCTGTTCATAAAGACGATATCATCTTTTGTAACAGCTTTATCACCTACAGAAACGATTTCCAGATGTATAATTTCATTGAGCTTACATCCGGTGGTAGCAAGATTGTCAATATAATCTCTCAAAATCGATTCAATGCTGGTGCTTTGGTTTCCCAGATCCTGATAGTAGATCTTCAGGCGGCTGTCATTGCCCTCTTCGATCTGCTCTACCAGATATTCTTTTCTTTCAACTTCAATATCATCCTTCTCAAAATTGCAGTTACCGAAAATATACATCTCATTGCCGGAATAGCTCTGAATGATTCTGGTATTACCGCTGCAAGTGCCGTCTGCATGCTCCACGAACTTTACAGACCAACGAGGGAGCATAATAGGCTGTTCGATATCGTTATTGTTCAGAATATAAATCTGAGGGCTGTTGGTTTGCTCCAGAAGATCCATAGCGGACAAGTCGATCTCACCGATTTCACCATTATTGACGATCTCGATATTATTGGCTTTTGCCACAGAGTGAATCGCTTCAATGGTGGTATCAAAGGATACGGTGGCTCTTGTATTGGACTCCAGCAGGATCGTCTTGCGGGCGTTCCTCATGTCAATGATCTTGACCTCATTGAAGCTGACACCTGCAGAGCCGAATGCATTGGTTGCATCAACGATCATATTCTTCTCTACAACGATGTCGCCTCCGGATGCATTAGAACCGATCAAAATCACATCGCCGATGGGCGCTTTGATCTGGAAATTGCCGCCAACGCCTTCCTTGGTACACCTGACAACAATTTGTCCCAAGCCACCGGCATCGATCTTCAAGGTATTGGACAGCACATAGTCATACATGAGGTTGCCGTTGACGGTGAGAACAAAGTCATTGGTTTCCAGATGAACAGGCTTATTGAACACGAGATCGCCATAATAGACGATATCGGAGCTCAGCTTGATAATATCCCCGGGATAGGCTTCCACCTTAGCGCGGTCAATATCTTCCTTCGTGGAGCAGTAATATGTATATCCCCGCTCTTCATCATTATCAAAATCGCCGCCCAGCTGTGTTGCAAAAATATTGAAATAAATATTGATGCCACCGCCGGTATATTCTTCCGCATGCTCTGCTAAGGTGAAATCTACACGGTAGACCTCAAAATGATTCTTATCTTCAATAGAACCGTGAACGGCATTTCGATCGATGGTAACGACCTCATCCTTGATGGATGTGATAGAAGGAACGGGAGCACGAGACACATCCATTGTGTCACCGCCACTAAAATCAACCGAATCCGTGACCTTGGTAACATTGTACTTATATCCACCCAGATATGCGGTGCTGTTCTCCGTTCTGCCTGTAATATCAAAAGCAATGCGGTACTGGATGCCGATAGAACCGGTGCTTTCCACAACAATATAGGCTGTAGCGATGGTATCTACCTTTGCATTCTGCAGAGGGATCAGGGGGGCATTCATATAACCGGTCTGATCTTCCTCAGCGGAGGACACAGGACCAACCATACGGACACCGTCCTTGTCGTACACATAGGTATTAAATTCGATATTACCTGTATGGAACTCCATACCCCAAAGGCCCACATTATTAATGTACCAGGCAAGGGTGATCGTAACGATCAGGAGAAGGGCAAGAGAGGCAATGAGGATAAACTTCGCCTTTCCGTTCTGCTTCCAGTTTCGCATTTTATCCTGAACCGCACTCAACAAATTACTCACTTAAATGCTCCTCCTTCTCTTCTTTAATGGCCTTCACTATAATAGAAACTTCGTTAATGATCAGCAAGGCCAGAGGTGTGATGATCAAAAATACAAAGCCCAGCTTGCTATTGATCACCGAAAAAACCTTTCCGGCGAAAGGGATGGTTGCAACATACCGCGATAAGATCTGAGAAGAATAAATGGCAGGATCTGCGATATCATTCGCCACACCCTGTGTGGTGAAGATATCTCCATTGATCTCAACGATTTTATGGGTGATGATCTTATCGTGAAAAGAACCGGTATCACCAATGTATGTAATGATATCGCCGACTTTTAAATCTTCAGGCTTGGTTTTCTTGCCGAGGATCATGTCCCCTGCCATGATCTCCGGCTCCATGCTCTGTGTCAGAACATAATAACAGGAGTATCCGAACACACTGGGAGAATCCCCCATAAACCGCAGAGTCACAACAAACACGGACAGACAAATAATCAGCCCAAAGAGGCAGTAGGAAGCAATTTTGAAAATTTTTAAAATCAGCTTTATCATAGTTTCTCCTGCGTTACAGGGTCAGGAAGTTAATGGTGCCGATGGAGAAGGTCATATTTTCCAATTCCGCACTTCCCGACGCCGAGAACATGACGTAAAAATAAATGGTTACGGGGGCATCAAGGTTTTTGGGAGGGATCTCCACGCTGTCCACCAGGGTAAAGGCCCCCGAAGCATCTGTTCCCACTGACAGCAGCTCATTCTGAACCGTTGGGGCGGGATAATCGGAGGTAAAGCCCGCAAAGCCGTTGGTACCGATAATGATACTTTCTCGCAGCTCCTCATTGTCGCAGATAATGTCCGTCAGGAGAATACGGAGCGTAAGGGAAGTATCGCTGTGATTCGTGATATCTACTTTGAACTTCTTTCTGGCACCGGGAGCAAAATTCTCATATTCCTCCAGATCCTGCTCTTCCACTACACTGCAAAGCTTGGTAATTTCCTTGTATTCGTCCTCTTTCACATTTTCGGAAAGCTTCACGGACAGCTCGCTGGTTGCAACGGATGCTTCCTTCATACGCAAAGCCAGGACACGACCCTCACGGTTCTGCATCTCGTTGATCCAGGCAAAGGAAACCAGGACGCACAAAGCGAGAGATAGGACAGAGGTCAGGATTTTTTTCATTCTATTCAATTCGCTTTGCACCTCCTTTCGCAAATCATAGGAAAATCAATTATTCCACAAAGGCAGAGTCGAATTTCAAAACAAGGTCAAAGACTTCGCCGGCAATTTCCTTGACACAGTTGGCATCCTGGCCTTCCAGCCAAATACGCATGGTCACCCATTTCTGCTCACCGGGCTTGAGGACAAAGAGTGCCTTGCTTGCATCTCTCGTGAAATTATAGTTCATCTCACCGAAGCCCTCGTCTGCATCGGGATCATAGAAGTCTCGACCGCAGTCGAAATATTGCAGACCGTAAACCGTCTGATAGCCTAATGCCCCTGAGCCCTCGGAATCATCCTTGCCGTCGGCATCACTGCTCACAGCTTTGTATTCCTCTCTGGGCTCACCCTCATGGGCATTGTAAACAGCTTCGTTATTCTCCAGATCCGCAAGGATCACTGTCTGGCTGACAGTCTGGTTGCTGATCTCCTTGTCATAGGTCAGGGAGATTCTGATCGCTCGGTCCAGATCCGGGTCGTTGGCGTTTTCCTTCTCATAGTTTATGACAGTTTCGGGATGAATGAAAATATACTTGGGAGTCTTCAGAGAGTCATCCAGCTTCAAGCAGAATTTGGTATCAATATAATCCTTCTTGTGAGTATCATTGGCATTGATCTTGAAGAAAAGCGCAGGATCCCCTGTAATGGTGGGAGAGAAATCCTTCCAGAAGAAATTCACGCCATCCTGACTGGATACCTGTTTGAAGGTGAAGGAACGATCCACCTCCAGACCCACCACATCATTGAGGGAAACCTCTGTGTGAACGGCGGAGTCGTCACCGAGTATGCTGATGACCAAGGCACCGGAGCTGGCAATATTAATATTATCGCCCTTGATGCTGGGCGTCCAGTTACGAGAGACCCAAGTATAGGTATATGTAACCAACATTACACAGAGCCATAGGACTAAAAATATGGATAGAATTCTTCTAAGCTTTGGCATACTCTCGCCTCTTTCTGAATCTTGATCAATTCTTGGTAAAGGTAATATAATCGGTCTCGAAATACAGCTCTGATTCAGGATACTTGATATAGATGGAAGAACCGCTTTCCAATTTCGGCAAATTGGGAGAATCCGGCGTATATTCCGTCCATTTACGGCCGTCGGTGGAGAAAACCATTCCTTGGGCAAGTCCCGTAAAGGAGCCATTAGTCTGGTTGAAGGTAATGGCATCCACAGCAGCCTGTCTGCCTACGTCGGTTTCTTTTGCCACACCCACAAATTTCAGCTTGACATTCACATTGCCACCTGCCAAAGCCTGATGGGCTTCTCGGTCCGTGCCTTCAAACCAAATGCGGATCTTGACATTTTTCTGATCATAGCCGCCTTCTGTGTCGGGGTTCAAGGATACGATAACAGGAGAACTGCCACTGTGGCCCTTCCTTGCACCGGTGGAGTCAACAACAAAGGTCTTCTTTGCATAGAGCTCTGTGGGGATCTCCTTCTGCACAAGCTTCCCGTTCTCATCTTCCCCATAGTAATAGTAGGCAGATTCCGGAACGGAATCCCCGTTTTCTCCGGTTTTAAACTGATAAGAGCCGTTTTCGTTCCGGATCAGTTGATACTTGGAATTGGGCGCCCAGAGCAGCTTAAGCTGTGAATCCTCGATCACAGCCACACGCATAGCCCCTGCAATATAATCCCTGCTGAAATTACCGTAGATATTGGAGGAATAGTTGTCGGTATTGACAGGCTGGATAAAGGATTCCTCGCTGAGGTAAACATTCATCTTGGTAACGGAACGGAAGGCCAGCTCCATTTCGATATAGTCGTAATTGACACCGCTTTCCAGAGTGGAGCTTGCCTCAAGGAAGGCTACAGGCTGCTGTTCCTCGTCGATCTCCGTAGGACGGTACAGCTTCGTTCCGTCACCGGAAATGTCTACCAGAGAATACTGCTCTGCGCTATAATCAATGGAGCTGGTCCATCTGTTGGCAACTCCGTTTTCCAGCAAAGAGATCTCCAAGCTGTCACCTGCCTCACAGAAAACGCTGTTGCCGTAGCTGACAGTGACCTCCTCATTGACATAGAACCAGGCATAGGTTCCACCGATCAGGGAAAACAGCAGAATCAAACAGAGACTACCGATCAGGATTCGCTTTTTATTCATATTCTTCTCCCTCCGGTGTAATAAATTTGAGCATGACAATGAACTTCTCTCCGCTTAAGAGATTGACACATTCTCTGTCATGGCCTTCGACCCATACCATGACCTTGATCTTTTTATAATAGATACCGTCCTCTGCCTGATCTTCCTTCTCAAATTTCACAACATAAGGGGCATTTTCAGGCATATGACTACCGTTCGTCCACATAAATCTGTCGGAATACCCACAGCCGTAGACATCGGTATTTTCCGTGGAGATCACAGCCACATTGGGGGTAGACTTCATTAAGGAACGGGTGTCTTCAAATACCGGGGATGTTTGATAGTAATAATATGGTTCAACGCTGCCGTCCTCCTTGAAGGAGTAGGTCTCAGCGGAATATTCGATTTTGGAATTGGGAGCCCAAATATAGCTCAAGGTTTCTTTGCCATCCTTGCCGATTTCGAAGAAGGCAACTCTTACCGCTCCGTCAATGCGATATCCCTCTAAAGGCTCCCAAGCTCTTGCGTAGCTTTCCGGGGAAAGATATACCTCTTGGGTTTCATTGGAACGGAAGCTTAGTTCCTGTTCATAATAACAATCCGTATCAACGGGTTGAAAGCTTTGGATCATCTTGGTATACACACCACTGCCGGGTGCGGTTTCTGCATCAACATAAACAGGTGCATACAGTTCTGCACCGTTGCCGGAAATCTCCTTAAACTTTCGGTCAAGGGAGATCGGCAAGCTCAGATCTTCCTTCCACAGACCGCCTCCGCCTCCGGAGATCTGGATGTAGGTTGCCCGACCCACACGGACAGGCAAAGTATTTGTATTGGTCTTGCGTTCGAAAATAAACCATGCGAAGGTAGCAATCATGATAACAAACAATGCCGAAAGGATCAATATCACATTTTTCCATAAAGGGATTTTCTTCATGATTGCTACCTCCGTTCTTGAAAAATTTTAGTTTTCCTTGCTTTTCTTTCTCAGAGCTTCGATCTTAGCCTTTTCTCTTGCGCGGATCTCGGCCTCTTTTTCTTTCAGCTTCTGCCGTTCCAGTTCTTTGCGCCGACGTTCTTTTTCCTTCCGCTGGCGCTCCTTTTCTGCCAGAGCTTCTTTTTCCTTCTGAAGTCTCAGCTTTTCCTTTTCCTTGCGCTTTGCTTCCGCTTCCTTTTGGCGAGCCAGCTCCTTGGCTTTCATTTCCTTGAGCTTCTGCTGTTCCCTGGCTTTGCGCTGGCGCTCCTTTTCTGCAAGAGCTTCCTTTTCCTTTTGGGCCTTCAGCCTTTCCTGCTCCTTCAGACGGCGTTCTTTTTCCGCAAGGGCTTCCTTTTCCTTTTGGGCCTTCAGCCTTTCCTGCTCCTTCAGACGGCGCTCTTTTTCCGCAAGGGCTTCTTTTTCTTTCTGAGCCTTCTGCTTTTCTTTCTGTACTCTCAGCTTTTCCTGCTCCTTCAGGCGACGCTCTTTTTCTGCCAGAGCTTCCTTTTCCCTTTGAGCCTTCAGCTTCTCCTGCTCTTTGCGCTTGGTCTCGGCTTCCTTCTGCTTTGCCAATTCCCTTTCCTTGCGGAGCTTTTCGGCTTCTTTCTCCTTTTGCTTCCGTTCGGCTTCCTTTTGGGCGGCAAGCTCTTTTTCCTTCCGGGCCTTCTGTTTTTCCTGTTCTCTGCGCTTGGCCTCGGCTTCCTTCTGCTTTTGCAGATCCGATGCCTTCTTTTCTCTGAGCTTTTGCTGCTCCTTCGACTTGCGCAGACGCTCCTTCTCTGCCTCAGCTTCCTTCTGCTTCTTCCGCTTCAGGGCTTCACGTTCTTTCCGTTTCTTCTCCAGAGCCTTTTGTTTCTCCAGAGCCTTCT
>JAFOZC010000245.1 GCA_017391305.1 Oscillospiraceae bacterium
ATCAGCTTCCCATTGTATTTGAAAATCAAGTCCATCAATTTTAGATGGAGTATGATGGTTGCCTATTATAAAGCATATTCTATCAATACTTTTGTTATAGCCTACCTTTTTTAATATTTCTTTCGCTACTTCTGGTCCTTCCTTTTCTTGATAGACACCATCAATAGAACCGTATTTTTTTGTGCTTCAATCGCACCAATATCATGTAGTATAGCAATACTACTGATGAATTCTTTTTCTTCCTCTCCGAGATTTTATCCTGCGGTGTACCCAATGTCAAGGACAATTTTTAAAAGTGAAAAGTTTTTTGCGAAAAAGTGTGGTATAATAGGACAGGGGACGGTTCTCTGTCTTAGTGTAAAAAGTTATGAATTTGATAGAAAATGAACAAAATAGCTTGAGATTTGCCGTGAAAAAATACACAGGACACAGAACCATCCCCTGTCCTACGGCTCACCTTGTTTGTGGGATAGCCTCATAAAACATTGCCCCTTTCTTTCGGCACTTCAAGTTCCGAAAGAAAGGGGCAATGTATTTGTATTATGCTATAGGGTGGGCAGCTGAACCGTGAAGGTGATAGAGCCCTCTGTATAGTCGGCAGTGATGGTACCCTTGTGGCAGTGGACGATGCTTCGGGCAATGGATAAGCCAAGGCCGAAGCTTCCGTCAGATCTGCGGGCTTTGTCGGTGCGGTAGAAGCGCTCAAAAATCTGTTCCAACTCCTCCTTGCTCATAGGCTGTGCAGGGTTGGACAGGATGAGACAGCAGCTTTTGCAGTTGTTTCGTTTCAGGCTCATGTGAACCGTTCCCGGAAGGGAGTATTTTCGGGCATTGTCCAGAAGGATCTCTGCAAGCTGTCTGAGGGAGGTTTCTTCCCCCTTGACAAAGAGATCCTGTGCCAGATCTGTTTGCAGCTCCAAGCCCTGTTCGTACAACAAGGGTTCAAAGGACATAACCGCATCCTCCAGAATTTGCCCCAGGGAGCAACGGGTCAGCTCAACATCCCTTCCGATCTCTGTCTTGGCAAGGGTCAGAAGCTCCTCGGTCATATTCCGCATCCTTTGAGACATTTCCAGCACATGGTTCACGCACTGCTGCCGTTGGTCTTGGGGCAGGTCATTGTCGTGCATCAGCTCGGCATTGGTCAGGATCACCGTCAGAGGGGTCTTCAGCTCATGGGACGCATCTGCCACGAACTGCTGCTGTCTCTTCCAGGCCTGCTCCACGGGCTTAACCGCCCAGCGGGAGAGAAAAATACTGATCAGAAGAAAGGCCAAAAAGGCCATACAGCTGATAAACAGCATGTCGATCATCAAATTGCTCATCGTCAGCCGCTCGTTGCTGATGTCCGTGAAAACATAGAGCACTCCACTCGGGTTCTCCACCCTGAGAAAACGGAGATTCTGTGCATTCAAAACGCCGTACTCCTTCCCTGTTCCCACAGCGGCATCCATAAGGGACTGCAAATATGTCGAATCCGTCAGGTCAAAGAAATCGCTCCCCTGGGCCAATAACTGTCCCCCGGCATCATAGCGGAGGGTGAAGGTAGGAAGACGGGGAGGCTTATCCTCCTTTTTCCCCATGTCATCACGGCGATGGGCGTCCTTTCCTGCGGAGCTAAGACTGCCGTCCTGTTGGGTCTGGGTATCGGTAGGCTTGGGGGTCTTGTTCTCCGACTTGGAGGGAGGATTCTGCTTGCCCTCCTCCATTTTCTCCTTTTCCGGCATGACCGCACTTTGCAAAAGTCCCAAGCTTTCCTCTTCCATAGCAGATCGGGTCAGATTCACGGTCAAGCCGAAAATAAAGCACAGCATAACGGTAACAAAAAGCATGTTGATGCAGATGAACTTGGTGCGGAGCTTTTTGATCACAGCTTATCCACCTCCAGATGATAGCCCAGACGGCGGATCGCCTCGATGCGGATATTCGAGCCGATGCGAGCAAGCTTCTTCCGCAGGAAGCCCACATAGACCTCTACATGGTTCTCCACTGCATTGGATTCATAGCCCCAAATACGGGAAAGGAGCACCTCCTTGGAAAGAATCCTTCCCTGGGTCTGCAGGAGGAAGCGCATGACATCAAATTCCCGTGCAGTGAGTCGGATAGACTTCTCCCCACAGATCAGCATACCCGAGGCAAGGTCGAGGCTCGTATTGCCAAAGCTCAGCTCGTCCACTTGATTGCCCTGTCTGCGTAAAAGGGCATTGATACAGGCCAGAAGCTCTCGGGAATCAAAGGGCTTTGTCAAATAATAGTCCGCCCCGGCATTGAGGCCGTCGATGCGGTCCTGAAGCTCGGACTTGGCAGTTAACATCAGAATAGGGGTGGTGCAACGGCGGGTACGAACCTGTCTTGCCACCTGATAGCCGTTCATATTGGGCATCATCACATCCAGGATCAGCAGGTCGTATACGCCCAGCATGGCATATTCCGCCCCCGTCTCACCGTCATAGGCAATCTCTACCTGAAAGCCCTTGCCCTCCAAAAGATTACGCAAAGAATCCGCCAGAATCTTCTCGTCCTCGACAATCAAGATCTTCATAAAATGCCTCCTACAGGGAAATATCATCATTATACTATATTACCAAGCTGAAATAAAGCTGAAATTCTCATTATTTACAAAAAAGTATGGAAAAACCCCTTGACAAATGGGGAAAAACATGATACTATTTCAAGGCTGATGCAAGAGACCATGTTTGCGGGTGTAGTACAACGGCCAGTACAACAGCCTTCCAAGCTGTGGACGTGGGTTCGACTCCCATCACCCGCTCCATGTACATGCGCCGGTAGCTCATCCGGATAGAGCAACTGCCTTCTAAGCAGTAGGTGGGGGGTTCGAGTCCCTTCCGGCGTACCAAGGCACTCTGTGTCACAGCATCAGCAGGGAATATATGGTGGGTGTAGCGTAGTTGGTTAACGCGTCAGATTGTGGCTCTGAAGATCGAGGGTTCGAGTCCCTTCACTCACCCCATTTTCCCCTCTTGGGACCCCTGTATTGGGATGTCGCCAAGCGGTAAGGCACCAGACTTTGACTCTGGCACTCGTAGGTTCGAATCCTGCCATCCCAGCCATGTCGGAGCGAAGTCCGCTTTGCTCCGATCTTTTTTTATATTTTCATACGACCCGCTAGCTCAGCAGGCAGAGCAATTGCCTTTTAAGCAATGGGTCTGGAGTTCGAATCTCCAGCGGGTCACCATTTCTGCCTGTTGCAAGGTTTTCTACGATCTGCAGCAGGCTTTTGTCTATTCTCTCTCGGAATGACACAGATAGAAGGAGGTTGCGTTATGGATGTTCTGTTCTCCAACCCCGCAATGATTGCGTACTTAGCTCTGCTCTGCATTCTTGTCATTGTCTTTCTGATCTCTGCCACCCACAAGCCCCCGGAGGTAGAAAAGCTCCGCCACGGAACGCTTCGTATGAATGTCTTCTTCCTCCTCCACGAATGCGGTGACATCAAGTGGAAGGAGAAGGACCAGCCTCGCCGTGTGCCCATCCGCAGTGAACTACACCTGAAGAACCCTGCAGTCCACCTCAAGCTGAAGGAGAGGGTAGACAAGACCCCCATCAACACAGTCATCCGCATCACCAATTATGCCTGGGAAATTGTAGAGGATCTGGAATTCTGCCGCTTGCTTCCCCCGGGCTGGGAGCCTGTTGCGGCTTTCCACTTTATTAACGGGGTCTGTGTCATACGCTATATGAGAATCATCAAAGAAGGCGAAGAGCCG
>JAFOZC010000246.1 GCA_017391305.1 Oscillospiraceae bacterium
AAAGAGGCAATAGGCTGCCATGAGTCCCATACCCGAGATCCAAATGTATGCAGCCACAGCAATATAGATCTGTACAGGATTCACACTTGCACCTGCTTGAGGTGTAAGGCTTTCTGTAACAATGGGATTTACAAAATCATTTACAACGGGAATGCCGCTTTGAATGGTGGGCTGTGGATCATAGAGGATCTGCGGGGGGATGGTGTCGGTGGTGGGGATCAGGCTCTGCTTACTTTCGATAGAGAAGGGGAGCAGGAGCCGCAATCCTACCAATCCCCATAGAAGAACGGTGATCCATTTAGGAGTCCTCTTCAGGATCAGCCGCAGGATCATGACACCGAGGGCAAAATAGCTTGCGGTAATGCTCATGTTCAGCAGCTTCAGAAAGACAGCAGACATATTCAGCCCTCCTCGTAATCTTCAATCATGCGGCGGAGTAGAGAGACCTCCTCGGGGCTTAGCTGCTTGCGACTGGTGAAGGCGGCCAAGAATGCAGGTAGAGAGCCCTGAAATTGCTCTGCTACAAAGCGTTCACTCTGCCGGGCATAGAACTCCTCTCGGGAAAGGATTGCGGTTACGGTGCCCTTCTCGTTCTTGAAAATACCCTTGTCGCACAGACGCTTCAAGACGGTGTATGTGGTGGACTTCTTCCAGGAGAAGGCTTCTTCACAGAGCTTGACCAGGTCGGCGGAGGAAATGGGCTCTCGTTCCCAGATCAGGTCTGCAAAACGGGCCTCTACTGCACCTAATTGTAAATCACTCATAAATCGTCCTCCTAAACATGAAATACAGTCTACATGTTGTAGACTAATTATAGTCTACAACATGTAGATCAAAAAGTCAAGAGGAAAAATAAAATCATCTTGCAATTTTGGAAAATTCTTGATATGCTAAAGAAAAAGGAGGGGATCTTATGGAGATTCAGCCGGGGAAATATCGGCATTTTAAGGGCAAGGAGTATGAGGTCCTATATTTAGCCCGTCATTCCGAGACAGAGGAGTGGATGGTGGTGTACCGTGCCTTGTACGCAGACCGGGGCATCTGGGTTCGTCCGGCCTCCATGTGGGAGGAAGAGGTGCAGTTTCAAGGGGAAACCGTTCCCCGCTTCCGCTGGATTGGCCCTGCGGAATAAAGTCTGCTTTTTTCTATTGACCTTTGGAGAAAAATATGGTAGAATATCTTACGTCCATTCTGTTGGACTATCCGAACGCAGAGGGCAAAGTCCAATGAAGCACAGCTACTACCGAGGGAAGGAAGATGGCACGAAAGCATATACTCCGCCCATTCATACAAAGTGGGCAAGGCCATGACTTCTCGGGGGCTTTGGTGTGTGTACAATTCCATATTTTTCACTGTTCTCCCCATCGGTTCTCTCTGTTTTGTAAGGGACTTCCGATGTGAGATAGACACGGAGCGGTATCGAAGCGGTCATAACGGGGCTGACTCGAAATCAGTTTGTGGGCAACCACACGTGGGTTCGAATCCCACCCGCTCCGCCAGAAAACGACAAGTTTCGACAGAAACTTGTCGTTTTCAACTAAATCCACCCTTGCGGGTGGGTGAAATCGTCTTCGACAATGAAATCCAACTTCGTTGGATGAAATTCGCCTCGACGGCGAGTGGGTGGATTTAATTTCATCTGAGGCAAAGCCGAAGATTTCATCAGCGTTAGCTGATTTCATCCTTGCATCAGCAAGGATTTCATTTTTGCGAGAGTTCGAATTCATACGCAATAATACCGAAAATATCTTTTTTATAGTCCATAGACATTTGTGCGAAAAGCGCCTAAATTCCAAAAGGGAATTTAGGCGCTTTTCTGATTTTTTTAGCTGTTTGTCCTCCGAGAAAACAAGCTTTCGGTGGGAAGGGCTATGTTTGTAGTTGCTTGGGAGAGACCGGGAGGGGGGATGCCCCTCCCGGCTATGGGGTTAGAGTGTTTAGCCCTGGAAATACTTCTTTGCGGAGTCGGAATATGCCATCAGATGCTTAACCAGGGTCAAGAGGGCGCCGGTCTTGCCGTTGCCGTAGGTGGATACGCTGTAGTGCTGGACACTGCTCAGACGGGTGGTGTCGTTGTAGACCGCAACGCTGATCTTCTGGCGAAGCTCGGCAGCCAGAAGGGTGTCCAGTTCGAAATAGTACTGGCTCTTTGCTTCGTTGTAAGCTGTGAGCTCTGTCAGGTACAGGGACTTCTTGGTGCCGTCGATGCCGGTGTAGTTGACGAGCAGCTTCAGCTCATCCCGACTTCCGGTGTACTTGCTCAGATCCACAACATAACGGAGAGTGACCTTGCTGTCCAGAATCAAGATCTTGCCTACCCAGGTAACGGTGGGATTGGTGATCGTTGCAGTTTCGGAATTGTAGTTGTCGAAGGTCACGGCAGTATCGTCGGACAGATAGGATTTGTGGGTCTCTGTCATGGCGCTGCTTGCCAGAGCATCGGTGCGATACTTCTTATAGGACTGTGCCGTTGCGCCGTAGCGGAGCAGGTCAGCACACAGACCCTTCAGAGATGCGGAAGCGGCACTCTTGTTCAGCTGAGAATAGGCATAGGTAGCTACGCTGTAGGTGTCTACATTGGACTTGTATGCCACGCCGTTCTTTGTGCCGTAGAAGATTGCACGGATGCTGTCGTTCATCATGGTTGCGTTCAAACCGGTGAAGGTGAAGTAATAGTAATTGCCGGTGAGCACAGGAGCAACCTTGACGGTTTGCGTTCCGGTAATGGTGTTGCCGGAATAGGTATCCAGTTCAAACTCCACATATGCATTAGTCATGTCGTAGCCTGCAAGGAGAGACTTTGCAATGGCGAAGTTAGCGGAAATATCGCTTGCCAGATTCAGAGTATGGTTAAACTTGATGGCGCTGTCCAGAACGGGAGCTGCCTGCTCGGCTCTGCCGCAAATGATACATGCTCCGTCTTCGAAGACATGTGCTTCCGTAATGGTTTCGCCACAGGTGGAGCAGGTGCCGATGTGGCTGTCTGCAGTGTGGGTGTAGGAGGGGATGGAGTGACCCAAACTCTTACCGTCCTTTAGACCGCAGGAGGTGCAGACCTTGGGAGTGGTACAGGTTGCATCGATCCATGTATGGGCCAGTGCAGTTCCCTCGGTTGCGGTACAATTCATGCAGTGCTTGGGATCGGTACAGCTTGCTTCGACCCATTCGTGACCAAGTGCAGAGCCTTCGGTCTGGCCGCAGGTTTCACAGGTCTTGGGGGTATCACAGGTTGCCTCTTTCCATCTGTGACCCAGTGCCGTGCCGAAGGTCATGCCACATTCGCCGCACTCCTTGGCGGTTTCGCAGGTTGCACCCTCGGTGATGGTGTGAGCTTCGGGATCCACAGGGATGGGTTGATAGATGTAATAGCGACAGACAGGACACCAGCTCTTGAGAGAGCCTTCGGTACAGCAAGTAGGCTTCTGAACAACTTCTCCCTGTTCCAGAGTATGACCCAGAGCTTCCCCTTCCGTAGCTTTACAGACGGAGCAGGTCTTGGGATCGAAGCAGTTTGCAGCAGTCCAGTTATGACCCAAAGCATCGCCTTCGGTATAACCGCAGGTGCGGCAGGTCTTGGGATTATCACAGGTTGCAGCCATCCAGCTATGACCGGAAGCGGGAATGGTGATTTGACTCAGGTCGGCAATGGGACGGGAGCCGTTGACATCCCGGAACATAGCATTACAGCCATTACAGGTGTAATAGGCTTCCATACCGTCGGTGACACAGGAGTTTGCCACAGCCTCAACATAGGACATAACATGAGTGTGGATCAGATAGGCACGCTGGGCTGTGTCGGCAAACATGATCTCACCGTTACCGCTTGTGCTTTCCGCAGAGGGATGGAGCCAAACATCGGCCTCTGTGAAGTCACCGCTGTCGTTCTTGGCATAGATCTTGGTGCCGGCTGCTACAGTCCAAGTAGAGGTCCAACATGCACAATCCACACCACTTACATCAATGCCTTCCAATAGCAGGGTGCCGCCGTTGAAGATCAGATCGGTACCTGCCGAAACAATAGCAGGCCCTTCTTCACAGCGGACGATTACATTACCGCTGTTGACAGTAATGGAATCGGGTTCATACATTGCACCGGAATAGTCATAGCCACCGGTAATCAGGATCGTGCCGGTTCCGCTGAATACCAGATCATCGGAATCTACGGGCGTCCAACCGGCATTGTAGATGGTCAGATTGCCGTCACCGGTAAAGGTAACCGTGTTCGAAGTTGTAATGGAATGGAGAGAATTTTCTCCGGTCAGGTGGATCTCCAAGGGTTCGGCCTTATTCCATTGGAGAGTATGGTCATAAAGTTCGCCGTCGAAGTTATTCAGATACAGGACGCCATCCTTAAAATAGGCACTGCCATTTAAGGCTTCTGTTCCCTCGACTGTAGTGGATTCACCTTCGTAGATCATTGTACCATCGAGCAACACCACTCTACCAATACCCTTGTTATAATCACCGCCGATATAAACACCGAGGATGCTTACATTGGAACCAAACACAACGAAGTCATAAGTAGCAAGATTTGCCTTCAAGGTGGTTTCATCCACAATTGCCTGACCCGCACCACTGGCCTCTGTAGAGACACGAATGGTAGGGGAAGTGGGGAGTGTGAGAGTGGCACCGGAAGGGATCCTCAAAGCACGGTAGGAGCTATCGTTTGAACTACCGGGTTCTGCGGTAGATCTTAACAGTGCATTGCCCTTAAATGTGACAGGTGCGGTGGTACTTACAACATAGACACCATAGTCTCCGCCCTCTGCTGTGAGTGTACCGCCATTTTGAGTGAAGGTGCCTTTCGTAACAGTGATGCCATTTCCGCCAATACTTCTAAAGGAAGCACGGCCGCTCTTCATAGTAAAGTTGCCATTGCGGATCTCCAAGGCGGCAGCGTTGTGAGTGGCTTTGGTATTGCAGGTGATGTACGCATTGCTAATGACCACATCACCGACATAGCCGGCAAAAATACATTGATCCGCAGATGTAAGATTCACCGTGGCTCCATTTGAGAATGTCAAAATACTTTCATCACCGTCGTTTGCATAATCCATAAAAATAGCATTTTCTCTGGCGGTAACTGTGATATCGAGGATAACATCATCATCGATGATCAAGTTTCCGTCTGCAACGATGATGCCCCCATTAGACAGTGTCAGCTTGTCTTTATAGTTGGAACAGGTAATGGTTCCGCCATTCCCCATCCAGATACGGTTACGCAGATTGTTTTCACCGTCTGCCACGATCTTAATGACGGAATCGGCATAGATGCTATACCATTTGGAAGACTCACTGCTGTAGTACCCCATGCCTTCGTAATTGAAGTTATGGAGTGTCAGGGTCAGAACATTGTTCACATTGGCGAGGTAGGCGTAGTTATCGGCGGGCTTGGTAGAAACGGGCTTCAAACCGTCCTGTACCAAATACTGGCCGGGCTGCAAGGCGATACCTGCCACAACGACCTTGTCCGAAGTGTCCGTTACAGTCACATAAACAACTGCCTTCCGTCCGGAAGTCGTGGTAGCGGTGATCATGGTAGTGCCTACCAAAGAACCTGCGGTCACAACGCCCTTAGAGCTGACTGTAGCAATGTTAGGATTCTCAGAAGTCCAAGTAACAGTCTGGTTTGCGTTGCTGGGGGTTACAGTTGCAGAGAGGGTCAGGCTCTGTCTCTTAGACAGATAACGGTAGGATTCGCCCTGAATCGTGATACCGGTTGCAGGAGTCTCGTTGATGATAAACTTGAGGGTATGTTCCAGTTGGCGGATAATACGGTTGCCTTCCTTAATGGTGTAACCAAAGTCTACCTCGTGATTACCTGCCTTGCCGGGAGTGTAGTAGACATAGTAGAACGCCAAATCTTTGTTAACCTGATTGTTATACAGGATGTTCTCATAGTAGCCGATGTCGGTGTCCTTTACCCCGTTTACATAGTCGTTAACATAGGGGGTTACGGTGTAGGCATCCAGTACCCATGCAGGAAGAATACAGCCAAAATGGAATGTACGGAGAGGAATGGTGCCAAAATCCGTAAATCCTGCTGTCATTTCAGACTCAGGGATAACAGGATCTACCACTTCAAAGGTCAGCTCAAAGGAGGCGTTGAAAATGTATGTGAAGCTGACACTGGCCTCAACGGTACCACTGGGACGAATCAGGCTAGAAACCAGTTCAACCCTGTAATTGCCCATAGCAGAGGGAGAATATCTGATTTCGTTCTCGGTGGTTCCGGTCACTGTTTCAATGAGTTCGCCATCCATATAGGCATAAGCATTGGAAACCAGGCTATAACCCTGATCCTTCATAGACTGAGGCAGAGGTTCTACAACCATCCGCACGATACTGCCATTCAGAACGCCCAGGTCCTTCACTCCGGCTGCCAGTTCTGCGGCAGTGGCGGGATGGCTGAGGGTCTTGATGGTGGGACGATACCTGATGGTGAAATAGTGATGTACGCTGATGCTGTTCATCTGCTGATTATCAATATCGTAGATCGTGATCGTCTGTACCAGATCATGCTCACCATATTCGGTAGGCTTGTATGTATCTCCGTTAATAGCGGAGTATACCAATTTACCTTCCACATAATCCTCGGTGGTCAGCTTGAGATAGTAGCCCTGCTTGATGTATTCCTGAGAAAGCTCATTTGCAGTAAAGCCAAAGGAAGGAACCTCTTCCCGATAGAACTTCCCTAAATTATGGGAGCCGCCCATCTTATAATCAAAATCGGGGGTGGGGCTTACAGATGCGAAGCCGGGATGAGGAATACCGGAAATGGGAACGATATGGGATCCGATGGTCTGGAGGTTGTCGTACAGATGGGGGTATCTAACATTGACTGCAACGATCTTGCACTGCAGATACTTTCCTGCGTACTTTGCGGGGATGTACAGAGAGTCCGTATTACCCCAGAAGGTATAGTTGTTTGCCATGTAGAGATCGTCACTCTGATCGATCTTCATACCGGGATCCTCGGGACATGTCTCATAGGTGTACATGTGGAGCATTTCGCCGGTCCACTGTCTGCTGTCCTTGGGAAGACCATTGAGACCGTAGTCGAACATGGTTGCTTCTGCACTGTTGGGATCTACGGTGTTGGCATAAAGCTCGCCGTTGATGCCAACACCACTGCCGTCGTTCTTCAGGATGAAGTTACGGGGCTTGTGGTTCTTCTTGCCGCCGGCGGAGTTCTGGGCTACCCAGACATTATCTGTACCACCTATGAGAGTGGGGGTCGTGTCGTCGGGATCATCCAAAACATACCACTGGTAGTAAATGTCGAAGACACGGACGCCCTGCCAGTCCACCAGTGCGGTCTGACCGTTGATAAGCTGTACGGTTGCATATTCACCGGAAGCAACAGTATTGTTGATCTCATACTTACCGGTGGATGCATTCTCCTTGACAAACTGCATGGGAGTCCAATCGGGAACTCTGCCGATGGCGGTGGTGCCGTTGGTGGTGTTCTCGTGGGTGCCTTCCTTATACTCGTTGACGGAGACACAGCGGAAGAGGATGGAGGACTGGGAACGGGCGGTATTCAGCTTGCCCTGATACTTGACCTCGCCGTCATACTGGGTACCCATGTAGCCGAAGCCGATCTGCTCCTCTACGGTGAATACCACGCGGTACAGCTCGCCGGAGCTGAAGCCGGTCCAGTTCTCCTCGGGGTGCTTCTCTGCCATGGCCTTGCGGATCTGCTCCTCTAACTTCACAAGGGTCAGCTTGCAACGGAGGGAGTCGGTGCCGGTGCCGTAGCGAACCTCCAGCAGAGGCTCGTTGGCAGACCAGTCTTCGCTCTCGTTGATGTTCTCACGGGACAGGGGGTCTACACGGTAGATCTTGTAGGTGAAGAACTTAATATTGGTCTTGTAATTGGCATCGGTCTGGTTGTAGTAGGTGCCGCCCCAACTCTTGAAGTCATCCAGAGACCAAGCGAATTTATCGGTGTAGACTTCGCCGGACTTCTTGGTCTTGTTAAAGGAGGCAACAAACTTTTCGCCGTTTACGCTCTTATCGGTCTCAAGGTAGGTATCGGAAACCGCTACATTGCCCAGAGTCTCACCGTAGCGGTTGACGGGAACATTGTAGTACCATACATTGGAAGTGTGGAGCTCCTCACCTGCGGTGAGGGCGTTGGGAATGTTGAGCTGGGGAATGATGTAGACACCTGCGGCACCGCCACTGTTCTGAGAGGAGGTGTCCGTATCGTCAAACTCGAAGTCGAAGAACTTCTCGTTAGAGCTGTAGGGAGCTCTGATATTCTCATCATCAGACTTCCACTCCAGATCGGTCTTGGTGCCGGTGCCCCAGTAGGTTTCCAGAGCGAAGGAGAAGGTGGAGTTGGTGATAGAGGTGTTGGGATAGACTGTCAGGTAGGAAAGAGAACGGAGCTGCTGGTCACCGATGTACAGACGGTAGTGGCGGAAGTTACCCTCGGTCTGATAGTTGGTCTTGGGTGCTTCTACTGCCACGCCGGTGTCGGGATCCAGGTCACGGAGCTCGGAATCGGTATAGGGCAGGCCTGTTGCGGGATTGATCTTGTCGGGCTCGGGCTTTTCTTCAATAGGCTCGCCGCCGTCTAAGAGAACCAGCTTGCCCTGACCGTAAACGTCTACCAACTGGATTCTGCCGTCCTTGATGAGGTCTTCGTCATAGGACTCGATACCTAAGTTCACATAGCCGGGAGTACCGGAGAACTTGCGGTAATCGTCATCGTCACATTCACCGCCGTTGGAGCCGTGATATTCCTTATGTGTGGTGCAGTACTGGCCGTCACTGGTATCGGTGCCTCTGCCATTTTCCAGAACAGCCATGTTGGAGTATTCGTAGTAGCAACGGAAGGTGCCACCACGGACGGAGATATTGGCAGTGTTGACCAGCTCGGGGCCGTCTGCCTTCTCCTTCTGGGCAGCGGACATGGCGTTATAAGCCTTCTTCCATGCGTCGTAGTTCTTATAGCGGACTTCCTTAATGCCGTAGGTCTCGCAATCTAAGAGGGGGACATTCTCACGGAGGGTCACGGTGCCATCGGGGTTTACATCGTACATATCCATCTTCTGATTGTATGCATTCTCATACATATTGAAGACGTTAGCACCGGTGTATGCCTCGAAAACGCCGTCGTAAACATAGACCCAACCGCCCTTGGTCTTGCCGTAACGGGGATCGGTATCTACATTGGTTACGAGAGAGGAATTATAGGCGGTCTCAATGACTGCATTACGGACATTGGGGGTAGAGCCGTGTCCGATGAAGGTACCGCCGTAGATGACCATGGTACATTCATTGCCCAGACGGGCTACAGTACCCTGAATACAAGCGGTGCAACGGGTGTTGTTATCCTTGGCAAAGAGCTCGTAGATACCCTCGCCCAGCTCAAGGGCAGAATCCACCATGTCCAGGATCTTGTCCTTATCCAGAGCGGCCTTGGCGATGTTCTTATTGAGGGTGTCGAGCTGGGTGTTCTTGTCGTTCTTGGCTGCCTTCTTGTCGTCCTTCTTATTCTCGGTGCCTTTATCGCCCTTCTTATCACCGTCTTCTTTCTTGTTCTGGTCGTTCTGCTTCTGGGCAACGGTCTGATCCTTCTTGGCTTCGGGGTTTGCGGCAGTGCCTGCGGTGGCGGGAGTTTCGGTCTTCTTCTCCTCGGTGCCGCCGTCGCCGGTCTTCTTGCCGGTGGTACCCTTGTCCTTTGCCTGACCGTTATCGGAATCGCTTGTTTCCTTCTGCCCCTGGGGATAGATCTCTTCCATCTTATCCTCCTTAGCGGCAGTTGCGGCAGAGATACCGGAAGCGTACTCGTATACGGAAACACCCAGAGCTACGGTCTGACCGATGACTTCCTTCAGAGCAGACCAGCTAAAGCCGGTCTTAAACTGATCCTGTTGACGGCCTGCCTGGAATTCGCCGCCGTAGATCACTAAGTCACCGCCGGTGACAAGGAAGATGTCTCTGTGGGTGTAGTTCCAGAAGTCCCACTTCTGGTGGTTGATCATGTAGGCATTGGCATAGATCTTACCGACTCTGTCGGAGTAATAGGGGCCGGTTTCGCCCTTGGGATCGGTATAGATGATGTTAGAGCCTGCAGAGTCAAGGACGGTAAGGAGTGCGCCTCCCAATCTACCTTGGTTGCCCTGGGTCTCACCGGTACCCTTGATCTCGAACATATAGGACACATGGTCGTCTACAGCAGAGGACTGATCCTTGGTACCGTTGCGCTTGTCGTAGAGCTCCAAGGTGTGACCGTTCAGGTCAAGAACCTTCTCCCCAGTGATGATAATAGGGTCATAGTCCTTGCCGTAATCTACGGTACACTTAATGTCCTCCATAAGGACGATGTACTTATGGTCGGGATCGGTGGACTCTAAGAGCTCACGGAGCTTACCGCCGTCACGGGTATAGTCGCCCTTAAAGACCTGATTCCACTTGGTCTTGTTACTACTGCTCCAGTAGTAGTCGAAGTCCAGGGGCTTGGTGCTGTTGGGGTAAGTGTAGGATAACTCGCGGTTTTTCTCACTCTCGAAGGAGAGTGCGTTCATGGCAGTAACAGGGATGGGCTTGCCGTTCTCGTCATAGATCAGGTTGCCGTCCTTATCCGTCTGATACTGCTGGTAGTTGTAGTCGATCTCCACACGGGTGTTCTCGTTGGTGACACCCTTGGTGGGAGCGCTGACAACAACGTTGGACGAATCGTTGATCACAACATTGCCGCCGTCTTCCACAACCACTGCCGGGTTCTCTGCCTCTGTGGCATGAGCATGGAACAGGTTCGCAGGAATGATGCCCACTACCATGACCAGTGCCAAGAATAGGCTGAGATACCGCTTGAGGCTTGCGTGTTTCATGGTGTTTCCTCCTTTATAAAATATAGATCGCTATGCCTCGGGTGTGCGGAGACAGGATGCATAGCATATCGCAGTCTCCGAGCGCTAATGATGATGATCAAGCAACACCCCCCTCTCTGTGATTCTGTCAATCATTCAGCTTATGCTGCAAGATCGTTTATTCTCCGTCAAGGGGCGCATCCTCGACCACCACATTGACGATACGGCAGGAGGGCAACCACTGCTCTGTTTCCAATTCCTCCTGCCAGCCGGGGATCAGCTCCATGGTCGTAGTGGCACGGAAGCATATGCCTGCAAGAACATTGCCCATGTAGTCCGTATCTCTGTAGTAGACCGTCACAGAGGGCATGATTTCCTCGGACATATTCTTGACGATGACGGTGCCGTAGGCGGTCTCCGTCAGCTTGACTTCATCGGTCACTTCCCGTCCGGATTCCAAATAGGTCAGATCACAGGATACATAGGTCAGATCGGTGGATGCTGCTACGGTACACTCTGTGTCCATGACCACAACTGTCCAACCGGCAGGGATCATCTCGGCATAGAAGGTCAGATCCTTCTCTCCGTTGTTGTAGACCAGGGTCAAGGCTTCGATGGTTTTCTCTCCCATGTTGGTCAGACCCAAGGCATATACATCATACACACGGATGATGTCGGAGGGCTCGCACTCCATAAAAGGCCCTGTAAAGGGAGCTTTGTTCTCTACCAAGAGAGCCTCTGCAAATTCCGGGGGTGTAATATTCAGCTCTGCCTCCGGTGTGGGGGCGGCCTCTGTGGGAGCGATCTCTAAGGGAAATTCCTTGACCCGCTCCGTGGGATCTGTGGGCTCGGTAGGTGCATCGGTTGGGGGAACGGTGGTTCGGGATGTATCTGAGGAAGTGGGATCGGTCTGTGGGAGATCATCGGCACAGCCTACACATAGGATGGATAGGAGCAGGGATAGAATGATGATAAGGGATAGCTTCTTTGCGTTCATGAAAATTCCTCCTTAGAATAAAATTGCATTGGATATAAGGGATGGTACAAGAATGAGATGCCCATATCACATAGCAGACAGCAGGGCGGTGAGGTAGGTCTCGCTGACGGAGGAGTAGATAAAATCGGTGATATGTCCGTCTCTCTTAGCTAATACCACCTGTCTGGCGATCTCCGGCACGGAATTCTCGTCACAGAGGAGAATGACTTTACATTGGGGGCGAAGCTTGCGCAGGCGCTCTGCCTGACGGAGGCGATCTTCTAAGGTAGCGCCGATCCCGTATGTGGTCTCCATAAGCAGAATATCTGCCTCAAGCTGTGCGCATTCAAGGGCAATCTCTTCGGCAGAACGGAGGTCGGTAACAAGGAAACCTCCATCGTGCCGGAGGGCATGGGCGATGGATACGGCCATTAGGCTGTTATGAATACTGAGGGCGATCCTCTTCAAATTATCATACCTCCTGTCTGAGTGAAACGACTGGGTAGCTTACTTGATCTCGATCCTTGCACGGAGATCCTTGGCACATTGGGTGCAGAGGAAGATCCCCTCTACATCCTCGAAGCACCCCAGGCACACCGGTCTGCCGCAGAAGGGACACATGCGGTTATGGATCCCGGCTTCTTCACAGATGGGTGCTATGTCAAGGTCACGGCTACAGAGGGCAGGCGGCGCCATAGGGGTGCTGTGCCATTGGTTACCGCAGATGGCACAGGTAAGGGAAAAATAGACTTTCTCTTCCTCAATATGCTCTACCAAATAATCCTTTAATAAATCCTGCATGATATATTTCCTTTTCTTCTTGTTCTTACAGGGCATACAGTGCCGCCAAGAGATACTTCCCGGTGAGGGATGAGTAGTAAAAGGCATCTATACGGCCGGATCTTTTTGCTTCGATGACATTTCGGGCAATTTCCGGCGAGACCTTCTCGTCGCAGAGGAGGACGAGCTTGCAGTGGGGAAGCAGCTTGCGAAGCTGCTCGCTCTCATACAATCGAGTCTCCAAGGAGGTATTTTGCACCCATGTGACTTCCATAAGGACAATGTCTGCCCCACAGGCAAGGCAGGCATCAACGGTACGGTTGTACCCCTCGACTGCGATGCGATAAGGCTCAAACTCACCGGAGATCTGAAAGAGCTGAGTCAAGGCTTCGGCTAAAAGACCGTTCTGGATACTGACCACGATCCTGCGCAATGTCCTCTCTCCTTCCGTGACAGAAATACGGCTAATCTTACGGGATCTGCCCCCGCAGATATCAGTAGCCACAGTATCATTTTACCAAATTTGTAAGAATTCCACATCGTACTTTCGTGCAAACTTTTCAAAAAAGCTGTGGCTGTTTCACAAACAAGCTATGACAGCACCTGTATACATTCGCCACCAAAGGGTAGTTGATTGCTTGGATATGCTTTCGCAGGTTGACAGTGGAAAGGCAGACCTCCGTCCCTACAGAACCGCTACGTTACACAGAGCAACAAATGGGAATTTGAACCGTAACTTTTAGCATATAAGTAATATCGAGACGCAAAGAAAGTTAAAAAAGCAGAGGAATTTCAAGCAATTTATGCTTGCAAAATTCCTCTGCTTATGATATAGAGAAAAAGAGCGAGCCTGTCACCGTAAGTTTATTCTTCATAAATTGTCCTCCAAACAAGAAAAATCCGAACCTGTGAAAGTTCGGATTTTTCTATATGAGTGTATTGAATTGTATTTTATATTCTGCTGGGGAACTTTTTTCTTGTTTGATCAAGAAAATATTCCCCATTAAATTAGAAGGATCTCCAGCACTTTTCTCTCATGAAGGCAAGGATCTCACCATTGTCCCGATCTTCATAGTATGCTACCAGAAGCCTCTTAAACTCCGGCACATGGTTTTCGGGAATCACGATCAGACCTTGTCCCTTGGAAATCATATAGTGATTTGCAAAAATAACGGAGGCTCGTTTGTTCCCGTCGTTGAAAATCTGCGTTTTCATGCAATACAGGCACAAATGAATGGCTGTATTTACAGGATCGGCATCCTCCTGCAAAATATTCCGAATCTGCTCTTTCACGATACTCTCTATGGGCAGAGGCGGAATATATTTGGTTCCACCGATGGTTACAGGTACACCACGGATCCGTCCGCCGTCGGAGTAAAAGCCCTCGTTGACCAGCTTGGCAATATGGCAAAGGATATCGTAGCCTGTAGGATAACTCAGAACATCCTTGTCCAAGATAAACTCCCATGCGTGTTTCAGATTCAAGATCTTTTGCACATCGGAAGCGGTCATACCGGAAACGATACCATTTTCGATAATGGTTTCCGTTTGGGGATAGGTAGTTGCCACACCCTCCAAAACAGCCTGATCATAGATGTTGGCCTTCATGTTGGCTCTTGCAAAATCTAAATTCATCATGACTCGAGGAGAAAGCTCTGTTTCGGCAAAATCAAGCTTTGCAAGCTCCTTCTCGATCCGACGAATGTTTTTGCGAAGCTCACGAGCCTCTCTTGCATTGCGGAGAAGAAGCTGATAGAGCTCATCGGAGTAAACATCCACATAGGTGGAGGTCAAGCGGCTTCCCACTCTTTTTCGGATATAGAGATATTTCTGTCCATCGCGGTCATTGATTTCAGGAGTGCCGTCGTAGGGGATCAGATTCAGTCTCGCTTGAAAATCAGCCTTTTGATGGAGCAATTCTTGAATTTTGGAGTAGTTGTTTTCCATAACGAACCTCCTTGGGGAACTTTCTTGTTAATACTATATCAAATTATTCCCCAATGTGCAAGAGAAAAATACTGAAAAGAATTGATTCTTTCTGTAGCCGGAGGGTCAGAACCCTCCGGCGTAGATTGGATTCGGGATCGGTATTACTTCTTGCTTGCATCTACAGAGGCGTTCTTGGGCTTCTTGCTGAGGAACAGAACAACAACCACAGCGGCAACTATCATCATGATGCCACCTGCGGTGAAGATCAGAGTGTCGTAATTTGGAAGGCTTATTCGGTTTTTGGAGCATTTATGACCAGACCGCTTTCTCTGGCACGGACTGCCAGCTCGGTGCGGTTACGGAAGCCGGTTTTATCTCGCATGGATTGGATATGCTGTTTCACGGTTCTGACGGACAGGAAGAGCTTCTCTGCAATGACAGCATCTGTTTCCCCCGCAACGACCAAGCGAAGAACCTCGATTTCACGGTCTGTGAACCGCTCACTGAGGACATTGCCCAATTTTAGGCTTGGGGTGCTGTCGGGATAGATGCTCTCTCCTGCCATGGTACGATCCATGACAGTGAGGATCTCTTCCGCAGAAGCGGACTTGTACCAGAAGCTCTCTACGCCTGCGGACCGCGCACGGTCGATGAAGCTACATTCCGGCTGGCTGGTAATAATGATGATCTTAATATGAGGGAAACGAGCCTTGATCTTCTCCGCGGCCTCCAAGCCACTGATATTCATGGCGGTACAGACATCCATGAGGATCAGATCAATGGGATGGGTCATGCAGTAGAACTCAGCCATGGCGGCACTTTCTATGGTGTGTGCCACACGGTAGCCGCTGTTTCCGCTGACGAAGATGTCCAAGAGCTT
>JAFOZC010000247.1 GCA_017391305.1 Oscillospiraceae bacterium
CCTCCGTCCCGGGCGACGGGCCAGTACAGACAGAGCCGCACGGGTGGATTCCGGCCCTGCGTTGTAGCAATCCTCGATGATATACAGACCGTCACGGCTGTAGGTGTTCTGCCGCATATCCGTGTTGGCGAAGCCTCTGAGCCCTTCTTGGATGGCCTCCGCCGTAACTCCGCAAAGGAGACCTACCGCTGTGGTGGCAAGGGCATTGAGGACATTGTGTTCTCCCTGAACCGGAAGCTCCACAGCAATGGCCTGACCAAAGGCATGGACGGTGAAATAAGTCCGATCCTCCTCGGTGCGGAGGTCTGTGGCACGGATGGCATTGTGCGCCCCAAAGCCATAGGTCAGGGCACTGTGCGCCTGGGCAACCTCTGCAAGGAGGTCGTTGTCCCCACAGAAGAGGACAGTCCCCTCAGGGCGCAGGCCTTCCAGTATCTCTAACTTTGCCTCCAAGATCCCCTGTCGAGAGCCTAAATACTCGATGTGCATGGTGCCAACATTGGTAATCAGGGCAATGTCCGGCTGTGCGAGGGAGGTAAGCAGGGAGATCTCTCCCTTATGATTCATGCCCATCTCGATGACAGCCATTTCACAATCCTTCTTGAGTCCCAGAAGGGTCACAGGCAGGCCGATGTTGTTGTTAAAATTCTTGGGAGTCTTCTGGGTGCGGAAGCCCTGCTCCAGAACCGCAGAGACCATTTCCTTGGTGGTGGTCTTACCTACACTGCCGGTGATGCCGATGACCTTGCAGGACAAACTCTCCCGATAGCCACGGGAGATCTGCTGCATGGCAGTGAGGGTATCCTCCACATAAATGGCAGGGACAGAGGGATCTAAAGCTTGGGAGGCCAGAACTGCCGCCGCTCCCTTTGCCATAGCGGAGGGAACGAAGCTGTGACCGTCCCGTTCTCCCGTGAGGGCAACAAACAGCTCCCCTTCCCGAAGGACACGGCTGTCAAACTGCACACCGCAGAAGGAATGCTCCTCAAATTCTGCCGCTACTGTGCCGCCGCACCACAGGGCAGCCTGTTTCAGCGTTATTCTTCCCATAAAGCCGCGGCAACCTCCTCCCGTTCGTCCAGATGGGTCTTGACCGTGCCGAGGATCTGATAGGTTTCATGCCCCTTGCCGGCCAATATTATCATATCATCTTTTTGACCCAAACGCAAGGCTAAGCGAATGGCCTTGCGGCGATTTTCTTCCACAATATATGTGTCCTCATAGCCCTTCATGCCCTCCAGAATGTCCCGAATAATGGCCATAGGCTCT
Source organism: Oscillospiraceae bacterium (assembly GCA_017391305.1). Classification (GTDB taxonomy): domain Bacteria; phylum Bacillota; class Clostridia; order Oscillospirales; family Oscillospiraceae; genus JAZOXB01. The sequence goes on from JAFOZC010000247.1 coordinate 1,270, forward strand.
TCGGTTCTGGGATTGTCGGAGGTCACGATGGAGAAATCCGCATATTTTGCCGCAATTTCTCCCATAATGGGACGCTTCTTGCTGTCACGGTCACCACCACAGCCGAAGACCAGCAGGATCCTGCCCTTGCAGAAGTCCCGAACAGAACGCAGAACATTTTCCAGTCCGTCAGGGGTATGGGCATAGTCAATGAGCACCGTATAGTCCTTGCCGTCAGTGGGAACGACCTCGATCCTGCCCTTGACCCCCTTGGCCTTAGACAGAGCCTCTGCACCCTCTGCAAGATCCAGACCTAAATTCTGCCAGATCCCAAGGGCTGTCAGGGCATTGCTCACCGTGAAGCGGCCGGGAATGGCCACCCGAACTGGGATCTGCCGACCTTGGTGGCAAAGGGTCATCTTCACATGATCCGATTCCAGAACCACATCACGGGCAAAGAGATCCCCACCTTCTCCGATGGTGAAGCAAGCACACTGCGCCTCTTGGAGCATCAGGGGGGTTGCGGGATCTGCCAAGGGGAACACGCCCCGTCTGCACTGACGGAACAGCAGGGACTTGGCCTGCCGATAGTTCTCCATCGTATGGTGGAAGTCCAGGTGATCCTCTGTAAGGTTGGTGAAAGCGCCTACGGTATAGTCAATGGTTGCCACTCTGTCTAAGTACAGGGCATGGGAGGAGACCTCCATGACCACGTGGGTACAGCCCTTGTCACGCATTTGGGCAAGGATGCCCTGAAGCTCAAAGCTCTCCGGTGTCGTGCGCTCTGTGGGAAGCTCCTCCTCTCCGATCAGGTTGCAGATCGTGCCGATGAGGCCTACCTTGGCCCCTGTCTGCTCCAGCATGGATTTGAGCAAATAGGTAACGGAGGTCTTTCCGTTGGTACCGGTGACACCGATCATTTTCATAGCCTCTGCCGGATGTCCGTAGAAGTTCGCCCCAAGCTGTGCCAGAGCCCGTCTGGTAGAAGCCACCTGCACCCAAGGCACCTCCTCTGCGGGAGGGGTCTGGCACAGGATCACCGATGCGCCACGGCTCACAGCATCGGGAATATACTTGTGTCCGTCTGTAACATAGCCTACTACAGCCACGAAGAGGTCTCCCGGCTGTACCTCACGGGAGGAATAGCGGACATAGGGGATCTCCAGATCCTCCTGTACGTTGTGGCTGTCAATGATTTCGATTCCCTTGAGTAATTCCTGTATGTTCATACTTTCTCTCCATATTAGTCTAAATCCTTGGTGTCGGTAAAGGTCACACATATGGTGCTTCCCCGCTCCACCTCTGTTCCCGGTGGGATATCCTGCTTGGTGGCCAGTACATGCCAAGCTGTGGAATCCGTTCCCTTGGCTTGCAGATACAGACCCAAATCGTTCAGGGTCTGTGTCACCTCTCCGGGGCTCAGGCCGTATAAGGAGGGAACACGGATCTTTCCCTCCGGCATGCTTTCGTCTGTATACAAAACAACGGTGGAGTAGCAGGGTACAGGCTTTCCCTTGCCCGGGAGCTGACCGAGAACCTTACTGCCCTTGCCGATGATGCGACAGCTTAGGCAGGCCTCTTGCAAACGCTTCTCCGCCTCATATTTACTCAGTCCCTCTACATCGGGCATGGAGACATTGGTCCGTCCCAGCTCCCGATCCTCGTATTGGGGCATAATGCCTAAGTAAGGAAGAATGTCTTCCAGCACAGCTCCCACCGTGGGAGCCGCCATAACGCCTCCGGACACATACTGCCCCGTGGCATAGTTGGGAGTGTCCAGAGCAACCAGAACCACATATCGGGGACTCTCCATAGGGGCGATCCCCACAAAGGATACGATCTTGTCCTTTGTCATCTGTCCGTCTGCATTGCGCTGGTCGGTTTTTTCCGAAGTACCCGTCTTTCCGCCGATGCGATAGCCGGCTACATTGGCATTCTTGGCAGTGCCTTCGGAAACCACGGATTCCAGAAGCCTACACATGATTTCCGATGTTTCCTTGGAGATGACCTGCCGTAGAACCTTCCGTCCATTGCTTTGTACCACATTCCCCTCCTCATCCAGAATGTGAGACACCACATAGGGCTCTAACAAATAGCCTCCGTTGACCACAGAGGCAATGGCTCTGACCATCTGGATGGCAGTGGGCTTGATGGTCTGACCGAAGGAGGTAGAAATGAGATAGCTGGTACCGTAGGTCTTATTGTCTGCAAGGTGGGCCTTCTTGTGGAATATTCCTTTGGCCTCCCCGGGCAGATCAATGCCTGTTTTCTCCATGAGGCCGAAGGCCTCGTAATAGTTGTATAAGGTCTCCCCACCGGTTCTGAGACCCATGTGGGCGAAGGCCAGATTGCAGGAATTCTGCAAGCTTTGGGCGGTGTTCTGACTGCCGTGACCACCGCTTTTCCAACAGTTCAGGATCTGGGAACGACCCTCGAACTTCTCTGCGCCGCCACAGCGGAAGTGATCCTGCAGATTCACAGAGCCGGAATCCAGCGCCGCCGCCAAGGTCAGCACCTTGAAGGTCGAGCCGGGCTCATAGCCGTCACAAACACAGCGGTTGCGCCACTGCTTCAGCCTTGCGGCGGCTACCCCAGTGTTATATTCCTTCAGAAGCTCCTGTCGTTCCACGCTGTCCTCGCTGTAGGTCATGGCACGCTTGTAGAGCTCCTGCAGTTCTTTTTCTGTCTCGGGGTCGTGGATCTGCTGATAGGCATTGGGGTCGAAGCCTCCCATAGTAGACATGGCAAGGATCTCCCCCGTGTGGACATCCATGACCATGCCGAAGGCGCCGTTGAGCACATCATAGCGGTCAATGGCATCCTGCATCTGCTTTTCCAGCCCACGCTGTACGGACAGATCCAAGGTCAAGACCAAGCTCTGTCCCTGCTCTGCCTCATAATAGGTCTCATAGGAATAGAGCATTTCTGTCTCATGATTGCCCTTGGTGGTAATGACTGCCCCTGCAGTCCCTTCCAAAGACCGATTGTAATAGGACTCTATGCCCTCCGTTCCCACATTCTCCATATTTACGAAGCCCAGGAGCTGGGAGGCTGTGCTGTCATTGGGATAATAACGCAGGGAATCCGGCTCCAAATGAACGCCGCTGATACCGTACTGACCCAGAAAGTCCCGAACCTTATCGCAGATCTCCTTCGGTTGCTTCCGTTTCAGGATCTTGTAGCGCATGGTAGTGTCCTTGGCTTTCTGCAAAATACTCTCCCGTTCTAAGTCCAGAAGGGCGCTTAAATGCTCTGCAAGGAAATCAAGATCTACCTTGTTCTGCTTCAGCTCCAAGGGATCCAGAAAAATATTCTCCACGCTGACCGATGCCGCCAGAGGATCCATGTTCCGATCGTAAATACTGCCCCGTTTGGCAGTGACGGAGGTGGACCGTGTCTGGTTGGAGATCGCCTTACTCTCATAATAGTCATGCTCCAAAAGCATGACCTTGGCAAGGCGCAGACCCACGATCAGGAATGCGCCCACACCCAAGGCGGCCATGAGCCACAGGACCCCCTTTCGAATGTAGGTATCGGAGACCTGCTCCGGCTTCGGTCGGGTGAATTTCCCGACCTTCGGTACATCCCTGTGCTTCACGCATCCGCCCCCTGAGAGAATTCTAAAAACATGGGCGGCTATGAGGGACCGCCCATGCTCTGTTTGTATCTATATATCGGGAATCAGAAGAAATATTCCTTCATATCCCGGAACATTGCTAAAATGGCTCGGAAAACACCCATTCTCTCCTCTGTCGGTGCCTCCTCCTTGCCTTCCCCTTGAGGAAGGTCGATGTGTTGGATCTGCTCCGCAGTGGGAAGACCCATTCCCAGATCCTCCGCACGCTCTGCAACGGCATCCAGATCAATGCCCTGCTCATATTCCATCTCCAGACGCTCCCGAAGGCTCAGAAGCTGTTGCTTCTGTCTGAGAAGCTCTGCTCGTTCACTGCGGACCTCAAAGAGCCGCACGGTACTGAACAGGACACCAAAGAGCAGGATCAAAACCATTGCAACCGTTCCCACTGCAAGGGGAGACAGTCTCTTGCCCTTGGTCTGCTTCTGTTCCTTTGCCTGTAATTTCTGCGGGTCCTCCGGCAAATGACTCGGCTCGTCCACAGGCACAGGTGCGTAGGCCTCTGAGCCGTTAATATAACATTGCTTCATACCGAGTCACTTCCTTTCCTTACAATTTTTCACATACACGAAGCTTGGCGCTCCTTGCTCTGGGGTTTTCCTCCAGCTCCCGAGGGCCGGATACAATGGGCTTACGGGAGATCAGCTTCACAAGAGGCTTCTTGCCGCAAACGCATACGGGGAATTCCGGCGGACAGGTACAGCCCTTAGAGGCGGCCTGCATAGCATTCTTCACGATCCGATCCTCTAAGGAATGGAAGGTGATCACAGCCAATCTGCCGCCCTTGTTCAGACGGGAGATGGCGGCCTGCATCATTCTGTCCACAGAGCCCAGCTCATCATTGACCGCAATGCGGATGGCCTGGAAGCTCCGCTTGGCAGGATGCTGTTTCTCCCGAAGGGCTTGGGCAGGCATGGCAGAACGGATGATATCCACCAGCTCCAAGGTGGTCTCGATGGGCTTCTGCTCCCGATACCTCACAATAGCTGTGGCGATCTGCGGGGCATAGCGTTCTTCTCCGAAGGTGAACAAGATCCGCTTCAGCTCCTCACGGGAATAGGTATTGACCACATCTGCCGCTGTGAGTGGATCCTCACGGTTCATCCGCATGTCCAGAGGTGCATCTGCCATGTAGGAAAAGCCACGGCTGCCGTCATCCAGCTGAGGAGAGGATACGCCCAAATCAAAGAGCATACCGTCTACTGCGTCAATGCCAAGCCCGTCTAAAATATTGTCGATTTCGCAAAAGTTGGAATGTACCGTGGTCACCAGATGGGAGAACTCTGCCAAGCGCTTGCCGGCGGCCTCCAATGCCACAGTATCCCGATCCACCCCAATGAGTCTGCCACCGTCCAAGCGACGGGCGATCTCATAGGAGTGACCTGCACCCCCAAGGGTACCGTCTAAGTAAATTCCGTTAGGCTGAATGGCGAGAGCCTCGATGCACTCGTCCAACAGCACAGATTTATGTGAAAATTCCATATCAGAAGCCCAGCTCCTTCAATGCTTGTTCGATCGCTTCGGGAGTCAGATGCTCCGGCTCCTCTGCCTCATAGCGTTCTGCCGCCCAGATCTCTGCACGGCCGCCTAAACCAAGGAAGATCACATCTTGGTCGATCCCGGCAAATGTCCGCAAGGACTCCGGGAGCAGAAAGCGTCCCTGCTTGTCCGGCTCGATTTGCCACACATTGCCCATAAAATACCTGAGACTTCTGCTGGCCGTTATGGGCAGGGAGTTGAAATGATCCACAACACGCTGCCACTCTGCGGCAGTATACACGGTCAGGCAAACATCGGGAGCCTTGGAGATATAGAAGAGCTCTCCCAATTCCTCCCGAAGCTTAGAGGGAACGATCAGTCGTCCCTTGGCATCCAAGGTATGCTTGTATTGTCCGAACATTTCCCTCACCTCCCGTGAATTTCACACCATTTCGTGTCATTTCGTGGCATTTTACTCCACCACGCATATAGTATACTATCTCAGAAGGAAAAAATCAATCATTTTTTCGGATTCTTTATAAGTTTCTAAGGGTTTTTTCATAAAAAAACCCCTCTTTTCCGAATATTTGAACATTTGTTTTACAAGTTCAGCCCCTCGGAAGCATCACTACTGCAACATATCAAAAAGCTCCCCCGTCTGTGTGTACACAGCTGGGGGAGCTTGGGCTTATTTGCTTGTGTGTCTTTCAGGAAACAAAGTAGGCTTTTGCGCTGTCGGAGTAGGCGAAGAGGGCCTTGCAGACCTGCAATAAGGTGCCGGTCTTGTTGTTGCCGTAGGTATCCGCACTGTACTGCAGAGTCCGGGACACTTGGGCGCTTCCGGCATAAACGGTGGCGCTCAGAGCTGTACGAAGCTCTGCCGCCATAAGCCCGTCGAAGTCAAAGGCATAAAGTCTTTTGCTCTCATCATATACACGGGGATTTGTCAGCGTTGCTGTACGGTATGTCCCCGCATTATCCCGATAGGCCAGGCGGAGGGTCAAATTTGAGAGATCCCCTGTATAAGCTCCGACATCGAAAATAAACTTCACCACTACCTTGGAATCCAGATTCAGTGCTTTGCCTGCCCAAGTGATCATGGGAGCGCTCAGGTCATTGAAGGTGGTATTGGTATTGCCGAAGGTCACAGCATTCAGGTCGCTCAAATACCCCTGCTGAACCGCGGTCAGAGCATCGGTGGCAAGGGCATCTGTACGGTAGCCCTTGTAGGTCTGGGCAGCAGCCCCGTAGCGCAGTAGATCCGCACAGAGGGTCTTCAAGGCCTTGGAAGCGTTGCCCTTATTGAGCTGATTGTAGGCATAGGTCGCAATACTGTAGCTGTCTGCATGGGAGGCATAGTCCCTGCCATCCTTGCTCATATACAGGGTGGCAAGGAGGGTATCCTGCATCTGCACTGCCGTAATGCCTGTCAGGGTAAAATAGTAATAACTGCCGTTCTGCACAGGCTGAAGCGTGACCGTCCTGTTCCCGGTCAGCACATTACCGCTATAAACAGGAAGCCGAACCTCTAAGTAGAAGCTGTCATAAGCTGTCAAAAGATCACTTTTCACAGCATAGTTCACAGAAATATCGCTTGCCAGATTCAAGGTATGTCCGATCACGATACCACTGTCTAAGTCGGGAGTCTCTTCTTGCACAGCACCACAGGCGCATTCCCCCTGGGTAAAGCTATGGGTCTCCAGATCGGTGTAGCCACAGGCACTGCAGTATACGCTGTGATTGACCCCAAGATCTGTATAGCTGTAGCTGTGAGGGGCGCGTTCCAGGATGACATCAAAATAGAAAATACCATATTCTGTGTTTTTCCAAGTGTATCTTCCCTTTCCATCCTCCCGACAGCTCGCAGTGGTGAGAACAGAGTAAATATAGTCCGTGAGATTCAGTTCCGGCACAATAAATGCCGTAACCGTTCCGCATTGGGTGCAGGTTCCCACGATCTCTCCCTTTGCATCCTCCGTAGGAGTGATGCTCAGCCTATAGGTATAGCTGTGGGTCGGCAGTAGATCATAGGCATAGCCCCATCTTGTTGCATAGCGTTGGGCAGTGGAATCACTGCCACAGTATATCACCGTTGTCCCCGGCACACCAAGGGTGTTCTTGGAAGAATAGATGGAACAGGCAGGATTCCGAATCTCCACGTGAACAAGCTTCGTACAATTGTAAAAGGCATTGTTCCCGATATTCTCAACACTTTCCGGCAAACGGATACTTTCCAGAGAGCCGCAGCAGAGAAAAGCTCGCTCCGGGATGCTCGTAACTCCCTCCGGAATGTTGATGCTCCTTAATGCGGAGCAGTTGGAAAAGGCGCCGATCCCAATACTTGCAACGCTATGGGGAAGGGATAGGCTTGTCAAGGAAGCACAACCAAAAAAGGCATTCTCATCCATGCTGATCACGCTTTCGGGAATGTTTACCTCCTTCAAAGCCGTACAGCCGGAAAAGAGCCCTCTGCTTAGATGGCTGATGCTTTTCGGGATCATGACGGTTTCCAGACCAATGCAATCCTCAAAGATATAGTTTCCAAGCTCCTTTACACTACTGGTGATGGTCACCTTCGTAAGCTTCTCACAGCCGGCAAAGGCTCCGTTGTAATACATAGCCGTCCCCCTCAGGGATACCACGCCCTCAGGGATCACATATTCCCCCGTATATCCCCCGGGGCAACAGATCAGTTCGCTTCCATCCTTGCTGAATAACACGCCCTTGTCATCTGTGGTAAAGGAAGGATTCTCCCGTGGAACTGTAAATCCCATCAAACTGCCACAGTGTGCAAAGGCACCGTTTCCAATTTCCCTAACGGCAGCCGGGAGCTTCAGGCTGTTCAAGGTGCTACAGCCGGAAAATGCATTTGCACCAATGCTTGTGACAGCCTCGGGAAGGGTAACGCTTTCTAAACTGCTGCAGTCATGGAACAGATTGGATGCAATGTGATCTATGCCATTGGGAATGTTCACACTTGCGAGCTTACGGCAGTCTTGAAATGCCGCAGAGCCTATTTCCGTAATATTGTCCGGAAGCCGAAGGCTTTCCATTCCGCAGAAGGTAAAAGCCTCTTTTCCAATACGGAGAACCGTTTCGGGAATGCTGATCTTGGTCAAAGAGGAGCATTCCGCAAAAGCGTAATCCCCGATAGAGCTTACACCGGCCTCGATAACGACCTCTTTGACCGCCGATGCATATCCATACCAAGGGGTACTGTAGCCGCCGTCAATATGGTAGTAGCTATAGTCCGCCATCGCTCCGCTTCCATAAATGGTGACCGTACCTGTTCCGGCATCAAAAATATACGTAAGATTCGCTCCACAGCTGCCGACCTGAGAGCTTAGCTCCTTGCACTGAGCCTCCCTCTGTCCCATCTCTGCCCCCATCGCTCCGTAGGGCAGAAAAGACAGCAAAAGCACCGCTACCAACGCAATACACAGTCCTCGTCTCATATCCTTTGCTCCTTATAGTTTGATCAGCACCGCTCTACACGGTGCGCCGTCTGCCCCGGATAGATTCAGCGGCGCAGCATTTAAGAGATATACACCCTCTGAAACGTCCCCCAAGCGAATCCCTTCCAGCAGGATCACACCGGAACCTAAGAGGGCAAGATGTACCGCCATAGGTGCATCTTGGGGGCCGATTGCCTGAGGCTCGTTCCCCAGAAGGCAAAGCCCAGAGGATGCAAATATCTTTGCCGCCTCCAAGGAGACCTCCACATCACCCTTCAGCAGAATTCTTTTTGCCCCTTCCGGGCTCTGCTTTTTCGCCCTTTCCAGAATTCCCACTGCATCATTCCCTGTAAGGATCCCATGATGCTCTGCCACATAGGCCATGCCCACAACAGCCTCCATGGGGATCTCCTCTACTGTTTTCCCATCACGGATAAAATGAAAGGGTGCATCTATATGCGTTCCGTTATGGGCGCACATGTGAAATGCCGTTAAATTATAAACTTCCCCTTCTGCCATCGCTTTGAGTACCACTCTCTCCGGTGCAGGGTCACCGGGATATACTTGGCATGTGAATACTTCTTGAGAAATATCGTAGATCTTCATTCCTTGTTCCTCCCGACAAACACTTGGTCGTACTGTATATGATATCATATCGTCCGGGTCATTTCAATAATTTGCGAAGCCGTGGCAATGATCGTTTGCGTTTTCTTCTCCTGATTTCCGCTTTTCTTCTCTCTGTCTGATTCAAAGCATAGTCCTCTTCTGTCTGTATTATATCTGATTCCCTCTTCCCTGAAAAATCCCCCTCTGCCGGAGGATGGGTTTGGCAGAGGGGGGTGGGATCTTTTTACTTAGGCTCTTCGTCGATCATTTCCTGGGTGACCTCGGATTCGGGCCAAGCATTTACGGTGTAGTCACGGTAGAGATCCAGACCGGAGCCGGCGGGGATCAGCTTACCGATGATGACGTTCTCCTTCAGGCCGATCAGGTGGTCGACCTTACCCTTGATGGCGGCATCGGTCAGGACACGGTTGGTCTCCTGGAAGGATGCGGCAGACAGGAAGGAGTCTGTTGCCAGAGAAGCCTTGGTGATACCCAGAAGGATCAGGGTGCAGGTTGCGAGGCGGAGCTCCGTCTCGCCGGCTTCGATGCGGCGCTGGATCTCTGCATTGGCATCCTCAAATTCCTGAACGTGGATATCGGTACCGCTGAGGAGGCTGGTATCGCCGGGATCCTCAACACGAACCTTACGCATCATCTGGCGGATGATGACTTCGATATGCTTATCGTTAATGTCAACACCCTGCTGACGGTACACTTCCAGAACGGCCTGGGTCAGATAGTTCTGAACAGCCTCAACACCGGAGATCGCCAGAACCTCGTGGGGGTTCAGTGCGCCTTCCGTAAGAGGATCGCCCTTGTTGACCCGATCGCCGTCCTTGATCTTCAGACGGACGGAGTAGGAAACGGGGATGGGATCGGAGGTCATGTCCTCACCCTTGATGGTAATGGTACGCTGGGAGATCTTGCTGTCATCTTCCAGCACCACAATACCGTCGCAGGGAGCGATGGCTGCGGTCTTCTTGGGCTTACGTGCCTCAAAAAGTTCCTCAACACGGGGAAGACCCTGAGTGATATCGTTACCTGCAACACCGCCGGTGTGGAAGGTACGCATGGTCAGCTGAGTACCGGGCTCACCGATGGACTGTGCGGCAATGATACCGACAGCTTCGCCGGGGTTGACCAGCTCGGAGGTAGCCAAGTTCATGCCGTAGCACTTGGCGCAGACACCTCTGCGAGCACGGCAGTTCAGGACGGTACGGGCATAGACCTTGTTGACACCGTGGGCTTCCAGCATCTTGGCATCGGCCTCGGTCATCATGCGGTTATTGGGGATCAGAACCTCACCGGTCTGGGGATCCAGAACGTCTTCCACAGCGAAACGGCCACGGATACGGGCGGCGAAGGACTCGATGACACGGTCACCGTCCAGAACCTCTGCCAGCCAGAGGCCACGCTTGGTGCCGCAATCGTAGTCACGGATGATCACTTCCTGCGAAACGTCGACCAGACGACGGGTCAGGTAACCGGAGTCAGCGGTACGCAGAGCGGTATCGGTCAAGCCCTTACGTGCGCCTCTGGAGGAAATGAAGTACTCCAGAACAGACAGACCTTCACGGAAGTTTGCCTTGATGGGGATTTCGATGGTACGGCCTGTGGTATCTGCCATCAGACCACGCATACCTGCAAGCTGACGGATCTGCTTCATGGAGCCACGAGCACCGGAGTCTGCCATCATGAAGATGGGGTTGTAGGTGTCCAGATTATTCTTCAGCTCATCAGTAACGTCGTCGATGGTTTCCTTCCACTTGTCAACGATCAGGCGGTAACGTTCCTCGTTGGTGATCATACCACGCTTGTACTTACCTTCGATCTTGACAGCCTCTGCTTCTGCGGCGGCAACCAGGGTGTACTTCTTCTCAGGGATGGCCATGTCCGCAATGGAAACGGTGATAGCGCCCTTGGTAGAGTACTTATAGCCCAGAGCCTTGACACGGTCAAGCATCTCGGTGGAGGTGGTGAAGCCGTGCTTACGGATACACTTATCAATGATGACACCCAGCTTGCTCTTGTCAACCAGGAAGCTGACTTCCAGATCGAAGAAATGCTCGGGATCGTTGCGGTCTACGAAGCCCAGATCCTGAGGGATAGGCTCGTTGAAGATCAGACGGCCAACGGTGCAGTCGATGATCTTGTACTGCATCTCGCCGTTCACTTCCTTACCGTAGCGGACACGGATGGGAGCATGGAGACCGATGACACCGTTGGAGTAAGCGGTAATGGCCTCATCCACGGAGAAGTATGCATGCTTGGGCTTGTACTGAGGAGCTCTCTTCTTGTTCTCCTTGGCATCGTTAATGGCGGCAGACACCAGATCGCCGTCTACAAACTGCTCAACAGGCAGATCGTAATCGCCGGCATCGGTGACCCAGACTTCCTCTGCACCCTTCTCTGCCTTGCCGATACGGACATAGGTCAGATAGTAGGTACCAAGGATCATATCCTGAGTAGGAACGGTAACGGGCTTGCCGTCCTGGGGACGAAGGAGGTTGTTGGCAGAGAGCATGAGCATACGGGCTTCTGCCTGAGCCTCTGCAGACAGAGGTACGTGAATTGCCATCTGGTCGCCGTCAAAGTCGGCGTTAAATGCGGTACAGCAAAGGGGATGGAGCTTCAGCGCACGGCCTTCCACCAGCACAGGCTCAAAGGCCTGAATACCCAGACGGTGGAGGGTAGGCGCACGGTTCAGCATAACGGGGCGATCCTTGATGACCTCTTCCAGAGCATCCCAAACAGCGGGAGCGCCCTTGTCGATCATCTTCTTGGCAGCCTTCACATTCTCGGGAGGGCCGTCATTTTCCAGCAGTCTCTTGATGACAAAGGGCTTGAAGAGCTCGATTGCCATTTCCTTGGGGACACCGCACTGATAGAGCTTCAGTTCCGGGCCTACAACGATAACGGAACGGCCGGAGTAGTCAACACGCTTACCCAGCAGGTTCTGACGGAAACGGCCCTGCTTGCCCTTGAGCATGTCGGACAGGGACTTGAGAGCACGGTTGCTGGGGCCGGTCACAGCTCTGCCACGGCGGCCGTTGTCGATCAGTGCGTCAACGGCTTCCTGCAGCATGCGCTTCTCGTTGCGGATGATGATATTGGGGGCAGAGAGCTGGATCAGCTTCTTCAGACGGTTGTTACGGTTAATGACGCGGCGGTACAGGTCGTTCAGGTCACTGGTTGCGAAACGACCGCCGTCCAACTGTACAGCAAATCCTATCCGCAGTTTATGGAAGAATACCATAAACTATTTCCACAAACTCCCTGCTCGCACCGGACAATAACTGGACAATAACCGGACAATAACCGCACTATTCGGAGCAGTCATAGAACC
>JAFOZC010000005.1 GCA_017391305.1 Oscillospiraceae bacterium
AGGCTCTGCACTTTACGGAGGAGGACATTGCATACCTTCGGGGCAGAAAGCTGTTCAGCGAGGAATTTTTGGATTACTTACGGGACTTCCGTTTTACGGGAGACATTTACGCTGTGCCGGAGGGAACACCGGTGTTTCCCAAAGAACCCATCCTGACCGTTCGCGCCCCTGCCATTGAGGCACAGCTAATTGAGACCTATCTGCTCCTTGCGGTGAATCACCAGAGCCTCATTGCCACCAAGGCGAACCGTGTGGTTCGGGCAGCCCAGGGCAGAACCGTTCTGGAATTCGGCTCTCGACGGGCGCAGGGAGAGCAGGGCGCTATTTTAGGCGCCAGAGCAGCCTATATCGGTGGCTGTCACGGTACAGCCTGCACCGTTTCCGATCAGCTCTTCGGAGTTCCTGCGGCAGGCACTATGGCGCACTCTTGGGTGCAGATGTTCCCCACGGAATATGATGCCTTCCGCACCTACTGTGAGCAGTATCCCAATAACGCCACCCTTCTGGTAGATACCTACAATACCCTCAAGAGCGGTGTCCCCAATGCCATCAAGGCCTTCAACGATGTTCTGAAGCCTCTGGGGATCACCAAGTGCGGCATCCGTCTGGATTCCGGCGACATGACCTACCTGACCAAGAAGGCCCGTCAGATGCTGGACGAGGCCGGCTGGACGGAGTGCAAGATCTCCTGCTCCAACTCTCTGGATGAATATTTGATCCAGGATCTTCTGAGACAGGGAGCGCAGATCGATCTCTTCGGTGTAGGTGAGAGACTGATCACCGCCCGTAGTGAGCCTGTGTTCGGCGGTGTGTACAAGCTGGTTGCGGTTGAGGATGATGAGGGCAAGGTACAGCCCAAGATCAAGATCTCCGAGAATGTGGGCAAGATCACCACTCCCCACTATAAGCGTCTGTGGCGCTTCTACGGCAATGATACGGGTAAGGCCATTGCAGACTATTTAACGGTCTTTGATGAAGAGGTGGATGACAGCAAGAATCTGCTGATCTTCGATCCGGAGGCTACATGGAAGCAGAAGGAGGTCTATGACTTCCATGCCAAGGAGCTTCAGGTTCCCGTGTTCCTGAACGGCGAGCTGGTTTACGACCTTCCCACCTTGGAGCAGATCCGAGACTATTGCGCCCAACAGGTGGATACCCTGTGGGAGGAGGTCAAGCGCTTTGACAATCCCCACAGCTATTATGTGGATCTGTCCCAGAAGCTGTGGGATATCAAGTACGGCCTTCTGAAGGACAGCTCCGGGAACAAGGCATGAGAAGGAAAACGAAGGCCTCTGCCGTAGCCCTCTGCGGAGTGCTGGGGGCATTGGCGCTGGCAGTGCTTTTGCCCGGAGGGGTCATCCCTGCGGCAGCCATCAGCTGTCCTGTATTGGCTTCTCTGGTGCTGATCCCCGTCTATCTGGAGCTGGGGCGGAAGTGGGGCTTGCTGTGGTATCTTACCGTTGCGATCCTGGGTCTTGTTTTGGCTCCTGTGAAGGAGTGTGCCATTCTCTTCCTGTGCTTCGGCCCGTATCCTATGCTCCGCAAGAGCTTCGGCAGACTCCCCCTGTCCCGATTGGTGAAGCATCTCTACCTCAATGCTGTGGTGCTGGGGGCATACGGCGTCATGATTTTTGTTCTGGAGCTTCGGGAGCTGGTGGCGGAGTATGCCCAAACGGGAAAATGGATGCTTGCGCTTCTTCTTGTTATGGCAAATGTGAGCTTTGTCCTCTACGATCTGCTTATCGGCAGGGTGGAAGTACTGTATCTTGTTAGAGTGAAGCCGAAACTGTAACAGCATTTTCCTGCCCAGAGAAAATCATTTATCCCCCTGACAGGGGTGGAAGAAAAAATATTCCAAAAAAGCTGTAAAATTTCAGAATAATCCGTTGATTTTGCGGCCTGTTTGTGCTACACTAATATTGGTTTATCATGTTCTGCACGAAAGGAGGATCACTGTGTCAGAGTTTAAGAAGTTTGTATACTTCCCAATGGAAAAGCCCAAGCGCATACAGCCGGACAGCCCCGTGTACATCTATGCCTATACCCTTGCGGTTCAGCAGCAGACGGGGGCATCCTTTGTGCAGTTGCGATTGGTGAACCGTTCCGAGCGTACGGTGCATAGTGTCTTCCTCAGTGTGACCGGCTTCGATGACAGGGGACAGCACCGCTATGAGGTCAAGTTCCTGCCTCTGCCCGGTTGCAATGCAGAGCCCCACAGCGACTTCGGTGAGGATCATGTGCTTTTCCTGCCGGAGGCCAATGTCCGCAGCTTGGAGATCCTGGTAGAGGATGTGCTGTTCGATGACGGCATGATCTGGCGCAGACAGGACAGCCACGAGCTTCTGACCCCCGAGCAGGCCGGTTGGAAGAGCTGTAGCTGCGGTATGATGAACCCTGAGGAAGCAGAGACCTGTGCCTTCTGCGGCAAGCGGAATTACAGCAAGTTCCGCAAGAGAAACGAGGGCGCTAAGGCGGCCTTCCTCTATACCGGATCTAAGACTGTGGAGGCCACAGAGCCGAAGCCCTTCCCCACAGAACCGTCGGAAGGTCTTTCCTCGGAAGAGAGCTACACTGAGCCGATGGAGGAATTCGATCCCGAGATCATAGATCCTGCGGAAGAGTCCTTCCCGGAGCCTGTGGCAGAGACGAAGACGAAAGAGCCTGTTTCCCGATTTGGCCCTGCGGATATGGAAGAGCTGATGGAGATGCTGTCTCCCCTGAACCGCACCGCATGGCGGGCAGAGGAGCCTGCGGCAGAGACCGGAGCTGTACCTGCGTCTGCCCTACAGCAAGAAGAGGCGGAAGCTCGCCCCGTGTATGAGGAGGAGAAGGAGGAGCCTGCCATCGCAGGCCGTGATATGGCCTTTATGCAGGAGACCAACCAGCTCATGGAGGAGATGCAACGCAGGATCCGCGCCCGTGAGCAGGGGCAGAGAGAGTTCCAACCCTTTGATCCTTCCGAAAAGGCGGAGAATCCCGATGGGGAGGACAAGGAACAGAACGCTGAGCTTGCCAAGGAGAACCGAGGAATCCTGTTTTGGTCCGTTATGGTGATCCTCATGGTGTTGCTTGCGCTGGGTGGATTCTTTGGCGTTCTGTACTCCAAAGGATATTTTAGGTAAAAAATATGTAAATACAGAAAAAATTTCTGCAAAAGTATTTACAAAAAATGTATATCGTGCTATAACCCGAGTTTGCCACTTGTTAAACGAAAAACGGAGCCCTTACAGCTCCGTTTTTCGTTGCAAATACAGGGATTTCCTTGTGTTTGCAAGGGGGTAAAATTTTTGAAATTATGTACCTACAAATATGTGCCTACTTGA
>JAFOZC010000033.1 GCA_017391305.1 Oscillospiraceae bacterium
GATCTGACCAACATGCTGAACCTGACCATCCCCGGCGAGACCGTTAAGGTTTCCGAGAAGATCGCCGGCGGCTTCACCGACAACAACATCGTTGCTCCCTACGGTGATGGCGTCACCTACATGGCTCCTATGTTCTACTCTCCCTGCGGCCTGTTCTACAACGCTAAGCTGTTCGAGGCTAAGGGCTGGGCTGTTCCCACCACCTGGGACGAGATGTGGGCTCTGGCTGATGTCGCAGCTGCTGAAGGCATCTCCCTGTTCACCTACCCCACTGCAGGCTACTATGATGCATTCATGTTCGCTCTCATGAACGCAATCGGCGGCCCCGAGTTCTTCAACGCTATCACCACCTATCAGGAAGGCGCATGGGATTCCGACAACGGCAAGACCCTGCTGAACATCCTGGACAAGCTGGCTACTTACACCCATCCCAACACCCCCGCTCAGGCTAACAACCAGGACTTCACCAAGAACCAGCTCATGGTTATGAATAACCAGGCTCTGTTCATGCCCAACGGCACTTGGATCACCGGCGAAATGGCCGGCGCTCTGGAGACCCTGACCAACGAGTTTGCATGGGGCATGACCGCTGTTCCCGCAGCCGGCACTGCCGCTTACTCCTTCTGCTGGTTCGAGCAGGCTTGGATCCCCGCCGGCGCACAGAACATCGAGGCTGCTGAGCAGTTCGTTGCTTTCCTGTACTCCGACGCTGCTGCAAAGATCTTTGCTACCACCGGCGCAATGCAGCCCATCATGGGCATCGCTGACATGCTGGAAGGCGAGAACCAGATGTTCTACTCCATCTATGACAACGGCGCAAAGGCTGCTATGGGTGGCTTCGCTGCCTTCGGCGAGATCCCCGGTGTTGACGTTTCCGGCACCTTCTTCGCTCCCATTGACTCCCTGGTTGCAGGCACCATCACCATTGATGAGTATGCTACCATGGTAAAGGAGAACTCCGCAAAGATGCGTGAGAACCTGCTGGGCTAATTCCCACAGATCCACAGACCACACAGTAAGAAATTTGGGTGGCAGTGACTTCTGTCACTGCCACCCTTTTCCGATGCAAGATTCTTTCCTTTGTGCAGGTAAGGCCTACTCGGGGGAAAAAACCTTCTGAACACTATAAGTAAGGAGTTGGTTTCGTAAATGAGAAGCAATCGTAGACGCACAGCCTTCCTGCTGTGCTGTGTGGCACCTGCTGTGATCCTCTTTGTGATCTTCATGGTGATCCCCACGGTCAACGTCTTCCGCCTGTCCCTGTTCCAGCGCAGCACCTTTAATCCCAAGGAAACCTTTATCGGCCTGAAGAACTTCCAAATGCTTATGGAGGATGCGGTCTTCATTCGCTCCATGCAGAATATGCTGCTTCTCATTGTTATGGTGACCATCTTCACTATGGGAACGGCACTGGTCTTTGCCGGTATTTTGACCCGTGAGAAGCTGAAGGGTCAGAATTTCTTCCGCATTGTATTTTACATTCCCAACATTCTGTCTGTTGTCGTTATTTCCGGTATTTTCTCCGCCATCTACGATGTAGACAAGGGACTTCTGAACTCCATCCTGAACCTCTTCGGCAAGGAGAGCGTTCTGTGGAAGGGGGAACAGCATGTGATCACCAGCTTGGTTATTGCTATGGTTTGGCAGGCTATCGGCTATTATATGGTCATGTATATGTCCTCTATGGGTGCAGTGTCCGAGTCTGTGTATGAGGCCGCCGATCTGGACGGTGCAAGCCGTGTGAACCAGTTCTTCCAAGTGACCCTTCCTCTGATTTGGACGAATATCCGCACTACCCTGACCTTCTTTATCATCTCTACCATCAATATGGCCTTCCTCTTCGTCAGCGCCATGACCGGCGGCGGTCCCAACAACTCCTCCAACGTGGCTCTGCTGTATATGTACAATCAGAAGAATCTGGGCGGCGGCTATGGCTATGCGATGGCCATCGGTGTGGTCATCTTCCTGGTGTCCTTCGGCCTGTCTGCTCTGGTCAACAAGGTCACTGACCGTGAAGTTCTGGAATATTAAGGAGGTGCGGACATGAAACTGAAGAAAGAAAGCAACCGCACCGATTTGCTGTACAAGGTGTTTATCTATTTGGTGCTGGGCATTTTAGCCCTTCTGATCTTGGTTCCCGTGGTATGGGTCATCGTGGCCTCTGTCAAGGAAACCACCGAGCATTACGGCAGTCCTTGGGCGCTTCCCAGCCACATTCACTGGCAGAACTTCGCAGATGCTTGGAATAAGGCGAACATGGGCGGTTATATGCTCCATTCCGTTACCGTGACCGCTATGGCTCTGGCCATCCTCCTTGTGGTGGCACTCCCTGCCTCCTACTGTCTGGCTCGCTTCCAATTTGTAGGTCAGGGCTTGCTGAAAACCTGCTTCATGGCAGGTCTGTTCATCAATGTCAACTACATTGTGGTTCCCATCTACCTCATGCTCAGCGATGGGGACAAGTGGCTCAAGACGGTGCTGGGGAACGGCTTCCTGCTGAACAATCACTTCGTGGTAGCTGTGGTCTATGCCGCAACGGCTCTGCCCTTTACCATCTATCTGCTGTCCAGCTATTTTGCCACTCTGCCCCACGGCTTTGAAGAGGCCGCCTATGTGGACGGTGCCGGCTATGGCAGGACGATGATCCAGATCATCTTCCCTCTGGCCAAGCCCTCCATCATTACCGTCATCCTGTTTAACTTCCTGTCCTTCTGGAATGAGTACATTATCATCAAGACTCTGGTGACAGAACGTGATCAGTGGACTCTGCCCGCAGGCCTCTTGAACCTGATGCAGGCACAGCAGTCTGCCGCCGAATACGGCCCTATGTATGCAGGGCTTGTGCTGGTCATGCTGCCTGTTCTGATCCTCTACATCTGTGTCCAGAGAAATTTGACCAAGGGTATGACCGTAGGCGGTCTGAAAGGCTAAGGTGAAAAGATGAATTTCTGGAAAAATCATTTGATCCTTCGTGGGATACTCATTGTCCTGTTCTTTGCTGTGGGTATCGTTCTGACCCTGGTAGGCTGGAGCATGACCGGTCAGCTTTTGGGCTTAGGTATCATGCTGATCGGTGTGGTATTCCTGCTGACGGCGATCTTTGTATACAACGCACTATATAAGTAATGTATTCCCCCAAGCCTTCCTCTCAACATGGGGAAGGCTTGCTTATTATTCCACAAATCCCGTTTTCTAAAGGAGACTTCTACTATGTCAGATACAAGAAAAGTCGGTCGTGTGACCATTCCCACCGATCTGGATGTGGTTCCTCAGACTCTGGAGATCATGAAGCGCTGGGGCGCAGATGCCATCCGTGACTGTGACGGCACCGATTTCCCCGCAGAGCTGCAGAACCAGGATGCCAAGATCTATTCCACCTATTACACCACCCGTAAGGACAATGCCTGGGCCAAGGCCAATCCCGAAGAGGTTCAGCAGTGCTATATTATGACCGGCTTCCACACCGCCACAGAGGGCGCACTGGAAATCCCTCTCATGAAGGGCATCAGCCCGGAGCTGATGGAGGTCAACACCCGTGATGATATCAAGCGCTGGTGGGAGGTCATGGATCGTACCACAGGTCAGCCCCTGAGCCCCGAGGCCTGGGACTACAATGACCAAAACGGCTGTGTTGTGATCCCTGAGCCTGCTCCCTTCCACGAGTATACCGTGGCTTTCCTGGCCTATCTGATCTGGGATCCCGTCCACATGTACAATGCCGTCACCAACAACTGGCAGAACTTTGAGCACCAGATTACCTTTGATGTCCGTCAGCCTAAGACCCATAAATTCACTATGGAGCGCCTGCGGAGGTTCATTGCAGAGCATCCTTATGTGAACGTCATCCGCTATACCACCTTCTTCCATCAGTTCACTCTGGTGTTTGATGAGCTGAAGCGGGAGAAGTTCGTGGATTGGTACGGCTATTCCGCCTCCGTCTCTCCCTATATTCTGGAACAGTTTGAGAAGGAGGTGGGCTACAAGTTCCGCCCCGAATTCATCGTGGATCAGGGCTACCACAATAACCAGTACCGTGTTCCCTCTAAGGAATTCAAGGACTTCCAAGCCTTCCAGCGCCGTGAGGTTGCCGCTCTTGCAAAGGAAATGGTAGACATCACCCACGAGCTGGGGAAAGAGGCCATGATGTTCTTAGGTGACCATTGGATCGGCACCGAGCCCTTCATGGAGGAGTGGAAGACCATCGGTGTGGATGCGGTAGTCGGCTCTGTAGGCAACGGCTCTACCCTCCGTCTGATCTCCGACATTCCCGGTGTGAAGTACACCGAGGGACGTTTCCTGCCCTACTTCTTCCCCGACACCTTCCACGAAGGCGGCGATCCCGTGAAGGAAGCCAAGGAGAATTGGGTCACCGCCCGCCGTGCCATCCTCCGCAAGCCCATTGATCGCATCGGCTACGGCGGCTACCTGAAGCTGGCGCTGGAATTCCCGGAATTTATCGACTATGTGGAATCCGTCTGCAACGAATTCCGAGAGCTCTACGAGAATATTAAGGGAACGACCCCCTACTGTGTCAAGACCGTTGCTGTCCTGAACTCTTGGGGTAAAATGCGTGCCTGGGGCTGTCACATGGTGCATCATGCCCTGTATCAGAAGCAGAACTACTCCTATGCAGGCATCATCGAGGCTTTGTCCGGCGCTCCCTTTGATGTGAAGTTTATTTCCTTCGACGATATCCGCAAGGATCCCACCGTTCTGGAAGGCGTGGATGTGATCATCAATGTAGGTGACGGGGATACGGCTCACACCGGCGGTGCTGAGTGGGAGGATGCCGTGATCTCCTCCGCTATCCGCAGCTTCGTCCACAGGGGTGGCGGCTTCATCGGTGTGGGTGAGCCCTCCGGTCACCAGTATCAGGGTCACTACCTCCAACTGGCAACGGTTCTGGGTGTAGAGAAGGAAACCGGCTTCACCCTGAACTATGACAAGTACAATTGGCAGCAGCATCCCGACCACTTCATCCTTGCCGATGTAGCGGGAGAGGTGGACTTCGGCGAAGGGAAGAAGAGCATCTATGCCTACGAGGGCGCTGAGATCCTGGTGCAGAGGGATAAGGAAGTCCAGATGGCAACCAATGCCTTCGGCAAGGGTCGCAGTGTCTACATTTCCGGCCTGCCCTACTCCTTTGAAAACAGCCGCATCCTCTACCGCGCCATCCTTTGGGCTGCCCACAGCGAGGAGCTTCTCCACAAGTGGTTCTCCGACAACTGCAATGTAGAAGTCCATGCCTTCGTAGCCAACGGCAAATACTGCGTGGTCAACAACACCTATGTCCCCCAGGATACCACCGTCTACACCGACAAGGAAAGCTTCCCCCTCCATCTGGAAGCCAACGAGATCAAGTGGTATAGTCTATAAGAAAAATCCGAGCCTCCCCTTTATGGGGAAGCTCGGATTTTATCTTTAGGGCAAGGGCTCATGGGATCGCAGGAATAGGATTCCGAAGCCCTGCCCTTGTTCCGAAAGGGGAAAATCAGGTATTCTTCATGATGACGGTGCCGACACATTCGCTGACGTGCTCGCAGGCATCGGCGCAGGCTTCCAGCTGCTCGTAGATATCCCGCCATGCTAGAGTCAGCAGGGCATCACGGCAGTGGACGGAGAGATCCCGCAGGGACTTGAGGTAGAGCTTGTCGCATTCCTCCTCCACATCGTTCAGGGAAATGATCAGACCCTGAATGGTCTTGGAGCGCTTGAAGTTCTCAAACTCTGCCATAAGCTGACACAGCATGTCACAGGCCTTGACGATCTTCTTTGCAAACTCGATGGCACCGGGCTCTACGGTTTGAATGTTGTTGGTGTAGAACTTCTGCAGAACCTCCTCGATCATGTCGGTGACATCGTCCAGCTTGTGGCTGAGCATGTCCAGATCCTCACGGTCAATAGGGGTCACAAAGGCCTTGGCCAGAGTGGCATTCATTTCATGCTTCTTCATATCGGCCTGATGCTCGATCTCGTGCATGGAGGCCATCATTTTCTCAATGCTCTTGGGGTCATAGCCTTCCAGACAGGCTACCAGAAACTCGGCGGCTTTCTTGGACAGGGCAGTGCCTGCTGCAAAATTATCAAAATAGAACTTATCACCTTTTGCCATTTCAAATCTTTCCTTTCTATTATGTGAAAATAAACATAAACAACTTGGTCATCAGGAAGCCAACCAAACCGCAGCCGGGGAAGGTCAGAACCCATGTCAATACCATTTCCTTGACCACACCGAAGTTAATGGCGGAAACTCGCTTCACAGCACCGACACCCATGATGGAGGTGGTCTTAGCGTGGGTGGTGGAAACGGGCAGGCTGAATACGGAGCACAGGAGCAGGGACAGAGCCGCGGCAATGTCGGCGGAGAAGCCCTGATATTTTTCCAGCTTGACCATGTCCATGCCTACGGACTTAATGATCTTCTTGCCACCCATAGCGGTACCTGCGGCCATGACGATGGAGCAGACAGCCATGAGCCAGATGGGGATATGAATATCGGAGGGAAGGGATTGCCCTTGGGACATATACACGCACAGAAGCACAACACCCATGAATTTCTGACCGTCCTGAGCGCCGTGCATGAAGGCCATGGAGGCGGCGCCTACGATCTGAGCGCCACGGAAGAAGGGTTCGGTTTTGGGGCGGTTGGCCTTACGGAAGAGGATGGTCACCAGCTTGCACACGCACCAGCCAAGGCCGAAGCCCAGACCGACGGAGATGAAGATGCCGTAAACGACCTTGATCCATTCCGAGCCGTTGACACCTGCGAAGCTGCTGTGGAGGGCAATGGCACTGCCGGTAAGTCCGGCGATGAGGGCATGGCTCTCACTGGTGGGAATGCCGAAGACCCAGGCCAGAGTGGCCCACAGAACGATGGCGAAGAGCGCCGCACTGAGGGAAATAATGGCAAGATCCGGATCAGAGCCGAAGTCCACCATTTTTGTGATAGTCTCTGCAACGGTAGCGTTCAGCAGAGTCATGACGAATACCCCCAGGAAGTTGAACAGAGCCGCCATGAGGATCGCCGCCTTGGGAGGCATGCATCTGGTCACCACGCAGGTGGCGATGGCATTGGGAGCATCCGTCCAGCCGTTTACCGTAATGACACCCAATGTGAGGGTGACCGCAATAAACAGTAGGGGATTGGAGACCATTTGGTTCCAGAAAGATAGAATTGAGTCCATATACGATCCGTCCTTCTCTTTATAATATGCAAGCTTAGTATAGCAATTTTTTGCCGATTTAGCAAGGTGAATCTTGTAAGAGTACGGTAAAAATCTTGTAAGAATCTTGTAAAAGCTTCATTTTCCTTAAGAAACAGCATAGGGATACCGGGAACCCCTTCTAAGAAAATGCCATTTTAGACAGAACGATAAAAAAGCTCTGCACCTGAGGGAGGTGCAGAGCAAAGGTGGCGCACTTGGCAGGATCAGCCTTCCTCACGGATGATGGCAAGACCGTCAATGAGGTTTGCCATGAGGAGCTGACCGTGGATGGCGACCTGACGTTCCAGAAGGTCTGTCAGGATCACCATACCGTCCTTGCATTCGATACGGGTCACGTTGGACAGGACGATGTTTTCTGCACTGACCTTGTCACGGTATACGGTGGAAAGACACATAAGGGAATTCCTCCTTTAGCGCAGAGAGGCCAGAACGGCGGACAGACGAAGGTTACCCTTCTCGAACTCGGTGACAGCGCTGAGAACCTGCTCTGCGGCAAGGGGATTGCCCAGTTCTCTCAGCTTCTTGGACAGCTCTGCCAGCTCCTTGGCATGGGCCATGTTGTGCTTGACCATATAGTCCATGAGGGCAACGGTCTCCTGCATGGGATCGCAGGCAGTGCAACTGCCACAGCCCTGCTCGTGACAGTGATGGTGGTGATGCTCGTGGTCATGATCATGATGATGCTCATGGCAATGGTCGTGGGTATGCTCGTGGGTATGCTCATGGTCGTGGCAGTGACCGTGGCTGTGTTCGTGATGATAGCAAATCATTGTTTGATCCTCCTGAATGAATCGATTTCAAATCCTCTCCCGTGTCGGGACAGGGGAATGTAGTGTACCCCGGATCGCTTATTTCCGGCAGAGCTCTTCTGCAAGAGCCTCTATCTGGGCAGTGCTTTCCTCGTTAAGGGCGGAGAGAATGCGGACACTGTTCTCGCAAAGGGTCAGATCCTTGGACTTCTCCAGCATTTCTCCCATGACCTTTGCGGCTCTGGGGGCCCAGGAGCCGTTTTCCATGAAGGCCACGGTGCGGTTACGGAAGCTGCGCTCGGTGAGATGCTCGATGAAGGAGCGCATGTGGGGGAAGATGTCTGCGTTATAGGTAGTGGTAGCCAGAACCAGCTTGCTGTAGCGGAAGGCATCGGCAACAGCCTGAGACATGTCGCAACGTGCCAGATCGTATACAACGACCTTCTCGGCGCCCTTGTTGCGGAGGGTTTCGGCAAGGAGCTCCACAGCCTTCCGTGTGTTGCCGTAGACGGAGGTGTAGGCAAGGACGATGCCCTCTTCCTCCACTGCATAGGAGGCCCAAGTGAGATACTTGCCGATGTAGTGACCCAAATTCTCCCGAAGGATGGGGCCGTGGGTGGCGCAGATGATACGGATGTCCAACTCGGCGGCCTTCTTCAGCAGAGCTGTTGCCTGGACACCGTACTTGCCTACGATACCGATGTAGTAGCGGCGAGCCTCGTCATCCCAGGGCTCTTCCACATCCAAAGCACCGAACTTGCCGAAGGCATCGGCAGAGAACAGAACCTTTTCCGTGGGCTCATAGCTGACCATGACCTCAGGCCAGTGAACCATAGGAGCGAAAACGAAGATCAGGCTATGCTCACCCAGAGACAGGCTGCCGCCGTTTTCTACCACCACACGGGGAGAATGGAGCTGACCGGGGAAAAACTGATCCATCATCACAAAGGCCTTGGCATTGGATACGATGGTGGTCTCGGGATAAACCTCCATAAAACGGGCAATGTTTCCTGCATGATCCGGCTCCATGTGGTGAATGATCAGATAATCCGGCTTGCGACCCTGCAGAACGGCCTCAATGTTTGCCAACCACTGCTGATCAAAGCCCTGATCCACGGTATCTAAAACTGCAACCTTCTCATCCATGATCACATAGGAATTATAGGCCATGCCGTTGGGAACACGGTACTGTCCCTCAAACAGATCCACCTTGTGGTCATTGACACCGACGTAGAAAATATCTTTTGTAATATTCATACCTTGCACCTCTCAAAAATCTCTGTGAAAGAAGGCTTGGAGCCCTCCTTCTCCTTTTCTGTTATAGTATAGCACAAGTCGGCATTTCTGTCAAGTTAAAAATAGGAATCATTATCAAAATTTGTTATTTTTCTCTATTCTTATTCCGTCATTCTCTCCGGGCTGTGTCTTACGGGCAGGATGGAAAGGGCTTGGAGGAGGGGGCGGAAATTTTCTTCCTTATAACCGTGGGCAAGGGTTTCTCCGGGGTGCTTGCCGTGGAAGTCGCTGGCGGCGGAAGGGATCAGGTCATATTCCTCCGCAAGGAGGCGCAGGGCTTTCCTTTGCTCCCCGTCATAGGCGGCATAGTCTGTTTCCATAGCGCCCCGATCTCCCGCAAGCTCCTTGAAGCGCCTTAGGAGGCTCCTCTGCTCCCCTTCCTCCAGACAGTAATAATACAGGTGGGCCAAGACCGCTACACCGCCGGCGGCACGGATGGCTGTGACACATTCCTCCGGGCTGACATAATGGAGGGGGTTGTCCACATAAGCTCTGCGTTTGCCGAAGCCTCCGATGTATTCGTCAAAGGCCTCGTCTGTGGACTGTACATAGCCCAGCTCATGCATTTTCATGGCAATGTGGGTTCTTCCCACATGGCGGCTTTTGGGATATTGGCTCACCAGCTCCTCATAGCTTCCGATGTGGATGTTGAGGCCTCGCAGTTTTTCTAAAATTGCTTCCACATAAGGCCGTCGGTTTGGCTGATTTTTCCGCAGTACCTCTCGGATCAGGGGATGCTCGGGATCAAAGCCCAGACCCACAATGTGCAGCTCCTTCTCCTCCCCCTTCCGATTCAGATATTTGCAACTAAACTCACAGCCCTGCACCAGACGCAGGTTCGGGTGCTTCTCCTGCAAGGGGGCTAAATTCGGGGTCTCGTTATGATCTGTAATGGCCAGAACACCGATGCCACAGCTCTCGGCCAGCTTTAGCACCTCTTCCGCTTCCACCATACCGTCGGACACGGTGGTGTGTACATGAAAATCAACAAATGCCATGTATATATCCCTCCTGTTCCTCAATCATTCTGTTCTCTCCTATCATACCACGTTTTCTCATCATTGCAAGCACAAATTCGGAGAAAAAAGCGCCTCCCACCTTCGGACCGGGTGGGAGGCGCTGAATGCTTAACCAAGCTGGGCGTGGTATTCTTCCAAGGTGAGGTTGTTCTCTGTCATGTACTTGGCGGCTTCCTTGCCTACATAGCGGTAGTGCCAGGATTCGTAGGCGATGCCGGTGATGCTGGTTTTGTCCTTGGGATAGCGGAGGATGAAGCCGTATTCCCAGCAGTGGGTCTGGAGCCAACGGGTCTCGGCGGTGCTTTCCTGGCTGTCATCCAACTGCTGATGATAGTAGGAAACAATGTCGAAGGCCAAGCCGGTGCAATGCTCACTGCAACCGGGGGGCATGGTATAGGCCGCTGTTGCTTCCCAAGCCTCCTCATAGCTCATACCCTGAGCCATACGGGCATTGAGATCTTCCTCAAAGAGCTTGTGTTGCAGCTCTGTGGAACGGTAGGAGGAGCAGACCACGAAACGCAGACCTAAGAGCTTTCCTTCCGTCAGCATGGCGGTCAGGCTGTCTGCGGCGGCGGTGGCCGCATTGCAACCGTATTCCTTCAGGTAGGTCAGCTCAGGCTTCTCCTGAGGAGCGGGATTTTCCCGATTGACCAAGATAAGCAGTGGATCGGTGGGGGGAGAAGTCTGACCGGAGTCCTCCGTAGGGGCTGCGCTTCCTTCCGTAGCGCCGTCTCCCTCTGGGGTGCTTCCTTCTGTAGACTCGGCATCCGTGGCAGGGACGGTGCTTTCCTCGGTAGCTTGGGTGGGGGGAGCTGTGGTTGCAGGGGCGAAGAGATCGTCGGAGGAACTGTCTCCGTGATCATTCCATTGCAGTGGGGCATCGGAACCCGGGGTCTTGGAGGTGGACGGATAGGTTCGGAAAACCGTGAAGCCCACAAAGCCAAGGCACAGTATCAGGATCAGCCATGCCAGACCGTCGCCGGAACCGCCTTTTGAATTCTTTGCCATATTCCTCTCCTTTGTTGTCTGTAGTAACCACCAAAACCCGAGTCCCCAGGGGAGACTCGGGTGGGTTTATTCAGGGGATCAATACATGCCGCCCATTCCGCCGGCTGCTGCGGCGGCTGCTGCATCGGCAGCGGGATCGGGCTTATCCACGACCAGGGACTCGGTGGTCAGGATGCAGGCGCAAATGCTGGCTGCATTCTCCAGAGCGGAACGGGTGACCTTGGTGGGATCTACGATGCCCGTGGGGATCATGTCGCAGTACTCATCGGAGTATGCGTTGTAGCCGAAGCCGACCTTGTCGCTGTTCTTGATGCGCTCGTAGACAACAGAGCCGTCTACACCGGCATTCTCGGCGATCTGGCGGATGGGAGCCTGAAGTGCCTTGGCGATGATGGCTGCGCCGGTCTTCTCGTCACCGGTGAGGGTCTCTACCAGAGCCTCTACTGCGGGGATCGCATTGACATAAGCGGTACCGCCGCCTGCTACGATGCCCTCTTCCACAGCGGCACGGGTAGCATTCAGAGCATCCTCAACACGGAGCTTCTGTTCCTTCATGGCGACCTCGGTCTGGGCGCCTACACGGATGACAGCAACGCCGCCGGACAGCTTGGCAAGTCTCTCCTGGAGCTTTTCCCGATCATAGTCGGAGGTAGTTACAGCGATGGAGGACTTGATCTCATGGATGCGGGCCTGGATGGCATTGGGATCACCGCAGCCGTCAACGATCACGGTGGTGTCCTTGTTGACCTTCATCTGGCGAGCACGACCCAGATCATAGAGCTGTGCATCGGGCAGGTTCATATTCAGCTCGGAAGCAAAGTAGGTGCCGCCGGTGAGCACAGCGATGTCACGGAGCATTTCCTTCCGACGGTCACCGAAGCCGGGAGCCTTAACACAGACACAGTTGAAGCTGCCGCGGAGACGGTTCACAAGGAGGGTGGACAGGGCATCGCCCTCTACGTCCTCGGCAATGATGACCAGCTTCTGGCCACCCTTGACGATCTGCTCCAGAATGGGCAGGATGTCCTGAATGGAAGAGATCTTCTTGTCGGTAATGAGGATGAAGGGATCGTCGATGACGGCCTCCATCTTGTCGGTATCGGTGACCATGTAGGGGGAGATATAGCCACGGTCGAACTGCATGCCCTCTACTACGTCCAGACCGGTCTCGGCGGTCTTGGATTCCTCGATGGTGATGACACCGGAAGCGGTGACCTTCTCCATAGCCTCTGCGATCAGCTTGCCGATCTCCTCATCGCCGGAGGAAACGGTGCCGACACGGGCGATGTCCTCGCTGCCCTTGACAGCTTCGGAATTGGCCTTGATGGCCTCCACAGCGGTATCCACAGCCTTCTGCATACCCTTGCGCATGACCATGGGGTTGGCACCTGCGGACAGGTTCTTCAGACCTTCACGAACGATGGCCTGTGCCAGAACGGTGGCAGTGGTGGTACCGTCGCCGGCTACGTCATTGGTCTTGGTAGCGACTTCACGAACAAGCTGTGCGCCCATGTTCTCGAATGCATCCTCCAGCTCGATCTCCTTGGCGATGGTGACACCGTCATTGGTGATCAGGGGAGCGCCGTACTTCTTACCCAGGACGACGTTACGACCCTTGGGGCCCAGGGTGACCTTAACGGTATTAGCAAGGCAGTCAATGCCGTTTTGCAGCTTCTTACGGGCGCTTTCGCCGTATTCAATCATTTTTGCCATAGTAAAAATTCCTCCTGATTATTCTACGATTGCCAGAATGTCGGACTGGCGGACGATGGAGTATTCCTGATCGTCCAGCTTGACCTCGGTGCCGGCATACTTTGCGACAACGACCTTGTCGCCTACCTTAACGACCATCTTAACCTCATGACCGTCAATCATACCGCCGGGGCCCACTGCCATGACCTGAGAGATCACAGGCTTCTCCTTGGTGGAAGTGGAAAGAATGATGCCGGATGCGGTGGTTTCCATAGCCTCAACGGGCTTCAGCAGAACACGGTCGGCAAGGGGTGTGAGTTTCATAATGATTACCTCCGATATTAATAGGATGGACGGGCCATCTGTATTTCTTTTTTAGCACTCAAATCATCGGAGTGCTAACTGTATATATAATACCCGATTTTGCCAGAAAGTCAAGGATATTTTGTAAATATTTTGCAAACACTTGAAAATTTCTTTTTCTCATCTCACAAATACTGCCTTACCTCCACCGTAATCCCAAGGATCAGCCCCCCTCACCCTTGGCTCTCTTCCCCACCTTTGGCTCTCCACCCCACCCTTAGCTCTCCTCCCCGCCCTTAGCTCTCCTCCCCACCCTTAGCTCTCCTCCCCGCCCTTGGCTCTCCCTCCGCCCATCGACACCCACCAAGCCCTTGGCTCTCCCTCCATCTATCGACACCCACCGAGCTCTTGGCTCTCCCTCCGGGAGAGCTGGCGCGAAGCGCCTGAGAGGGCTCACCGCACCGATTCCACCTCCAAACTCCCCACAGAACCACCGTGCCGATTCTTCATACGACACGACATTCCTCCACGAACTGTCTGCACATCCCTCTCCCCCTCCCTACGGGAGGTACCTCTCCCGGAGGGAGAGGCAAGGGCTGTGTGCAAACTTAAAACAGGGGGGAGAGGCAAGAGCGGGGTGCAAACTTCGTGCGGCTCCGTAAACCGAGATTTGTTCTCTTTCCCGATGGGGTTTTATTTCCTACTGCTACTGCATATAATGCTGTTGGGAGGGAGATATGAATATGTGGTTTTTGGTTGCGCTGGTGGCGTCTTTGGCAGGGACGGCACTCCATTTTTTGTATGATGTATTGCCGTCTCCTCTGACGGCCTTGATCGCCCCGGTGAATGAGAGCGTGTGGGAGCATCTGAAGCTGTTATTCTGGCCTACGGTCGTGGGTGCGGCGGTGCTGGCAGGCAGGCGGAGGAACAAGCAGCGCCATTGGAGCAGCTTCTTCGTTGCCCTTTTGGGGACACCGGCCTTCCTGCTCCTGTGCTTCTACGGCCTGAAGGCCTTCGGTATCGAATCCGTTGTACTGGATATTATACTATATTATATCAGTATGGCTTTCGGTTTCACTCTGGCCTTTTTTCTGTACAAAAAAAGTCGGGCAGAGCACTATGGGGGCTTTGCTTTGATGTTGGTCATTTTATATGGAGCGTGCCTGATTTTGTTCACTTTTGCCGCCCCTGATCTGCCGATTTTTCGGGAAATGTCTATGAATTAGCCCAAGATTTGGTGGTTGGGATCTGCTTCTGCTACTATTTTTCAATTTTCACAAAATAATTGTTGACTTTTTGGGCAGGTTTGCTGTATAATATCATTCGCATGAGTATGTGCAAACATTTTTGATTGCTACACGCACTGCGTGTTGAGCATAATCTTACAGGAGGTGTACACGAGATGCTGCGTACCTATCAGCCCAGAAAGCGCCATCGCGCAAAGGTTCATGGATTCCGCAAGAGAATGGCTACCGCCAACGGCCGCAAGGTTCTTGCTCGCCGCCGTGCAAAAGGCAGAGCTGTCCTGTCCGCCTAATCCCATTAGGAATCATGACCGCACCGTACTGCTTGTAACATCAATCAGGGGCGAATGGAGAGATCTGTTCGCCTTTTTCCCTATCCGAAAGGAGTCGCCATGCTGCATACTGTGTCCTTGAAAGAAAATGCGGTGTTCCGCCGCCTCTACCATCGGGGCAGCAGTGCAGGCAGTCGCTATCTTGTCCTCTACTGTCGCCGGAACGGAACGGACCGATCCCGCTTGGGCTTTACGGTCAGTACCAAGCTGGGACATGCCGTGGTTCGCAATCGGGTTCGCCGCCGCCTGCGGGAGATCTACCGCAGTGTGGAGTCGGAGCTGCGGCCGGGCTATGATCTGGTGGTGGTGGCAAGATCTGCCGCTGTTGAGGCGGAGTTTGCTCTTTTAGAGAGGAATTTCCGCTACCTGTGCCAAAAGCTGGAGCTTACAGTGTGAAGAAGCTTTTGCTGACTCTCATCCGCTTCTACCGTCGGCATCTTTCTCCGGCTCATCCGGGAAAGTGCCGTTTTATTCCTACCTGCTCGGAATATGCCTTGGAAGCCATCGAGAAATACGGAGCCCTTAAGGGGGGCTGGTTGACCTTCAAGCGATTACTACGGTGCAACCCATTCAATCACGGGGACTTTTACGACCCCGTGCCGTGAAGCAACTACACTTAGGAGAAGAAAATGGGTAACATTATCAAAACTGTTTTCGGCTATGTTTTGGAGTTTTTCTACAACTTCACAAACAACTACGGTTTGGCTCTGATCCTGTTCTCTCTGGCAGTTAAGATCATCCTCTTCCCTGCCAGCGCCAAGAGCAAAAAGAGCATGATGAAAACCTCTCGCCTTCAGCCCAGAGTGAAGGAACTGGAGCTGGCCTACGGTGAAGACAAGACCGGCTACCAGCAAGCGGTTCAGGCTCTGTATAAGGAAGAGGGCGTCAGCATGTTCGGCGGCTGCATATGGTCTCTGCTGCCTCTGCTGATCATCATTCCCCTCTACCGTGTCATTCAGGAGCCCCTGACCTATGTCCGCCATTTGGATGCCGACATCGTTGCACAGCTTAAGGAAGTCTATGCTACCATGGAAGGCATTGCATTGGATAAGGTCGGCTATTATTGGCAGTTCGTCGTTGCCAGCAATATCGAGAAATACGGTGCAGGGATCGCCGATGGGGTAGAGTCCCTGAAGCTCAGTCTCTTCGGCATTGATCTTGGTATGACCCCCAGCTGGAAAGTCTGGACCATGACTACTTGGTCTGCCTTCGGCGCCGCTCTGCTGCCGATCCTTTCCGGCGCTCTCAACTATCTGTCCATGTTCGTCAGCACCAAGATGAACAGCACTGTCATCAGCAACGAAAAGGGCGAGCATGACAAGGCCGCCGCCAAGAGTGCCAATGACAACAACAAGACCATGACCATGATGATGCCTCTGATGTCGGTCTTCTTCGGCTTTATGTTCCCCGCAGGCATTTCTATCTACTGGGTATCCCAGTCTGCCTTCGGTATCCTTCAGGACATCATCCTTACCTCTCATTACCGCAAGGTCTATGATGCAGAGGACGAGGTCAGACGGGAGAAGGCCGCCTTCTATGCCGCCGAGGAGGCAGAGAAGGAGCGCATTCGCGCCGCAAAGAGAGCCGCCAATCCCGATGGCATCAACGCAAACAGCAAGAAGAAGCAGCAGCTCCGTGAGAAGCAGGAACGGGAAGCTGCCGCAAAGGAATATGAAATCAAGAGGCGTATGGAATTGGGCTTGCCCATAGAAACCGATGAGGAAGAGGAATTCCCCGGCGGTGAGTCCGGCCGTCCCTATGCCCGTGGCCGTAACTATTCCCCCGATCATTACGGAAAGCGCTGATAATTAAGGAGAAAATATGGAAAAGTTTATTATCACAACCGGTAAGAGCATTGATGATGCCATCAATGCCGCTCTGGAACAGCTGAAGCTGGAACGTGAGAGCGTATCGGTTGAGGTTCTCAAGACCGCCAAGAAGGGTCTGTTCGGCATCGGTGCCTCTCCTGCAGAGGTCAAGGTGACCTATGAAGCCCCTGATGAGGCCCCTGCTGCGCCTAAGGCAGCTCTGTCCTCTGCCTCCCGTTCCGCAAAGCCCAAGACTCGGGTAGAGCCTACCACTTCCGTGATCTCCCGTCCCGGCAAGAAGATCGAGCCGGAGCAGAAGCCTGAGAAGAAGCCCCAGCCCGAGAAGAAAGCTCCCGTAGAGAAGAAGCCTCAGCCCGAGAAGAAGGCTCCCGTAGAGAAGAAGCCCCAGCCCGAGAAGAAGGCTCCCGTAGAGAAGAAGCCCCAGCCCGAGAAGAAAGCTCCTGTAGAGAAGCAGCCCCGGGCAGAGTCCGCCCCTGTAGAAGAGAAGACCTACGCCCCTGCTCCCGAAGGCAGTGTTGAGGCTCAGATCGAGACCTTCCTGGCAGGACTCCTCAAGCACATGGGCTCTGAGGCTGTCCCCCATGCCTACAAGGTAGATGAGGAAACCTACCGTGCCGATCTGGTTGGCGGAGATGCCGGCCTGCTCATCGGCCGCCGGGGAGACACTCTGGATGCCATCCAGTACCTGACCGGCAATGCCATTAACCGTGACCGTGATAAGCGCCTGCGCATCAATGTCGATGCCGGTGCCTACCGCCGCAAGAGAGAGGAAGCCCTCCAGCAGCTTGCCGCCAAGATGGCAGCAAAGGCTGTGAAGTACCGCCGCAATTTCACTCTGGAGCCCATGAATGCCTATGAGCGCCACGTGATCCACGCAGCACTTCAGGACTATCCCCAGGTCACCACCTTCTCCACCGGCACCGAACCCCACCGCCGCATCGTTGTGGCCTTCGCCAAGGAGAAATAAAACAACATAACAAGACCCTTCCCGAATCCAAATCGGGAAGGGTTTTACTATTGGAAGACAGCCTTATTGTGCAGATTCAATGAAACGGATCACATCGCCTACAGTTTTAAGTTGACGAATCATTCTGTCAGGGATTTCAATATCGAACTCGTCTTCTACTGCACAGGCTAGGTTTACCAAATCGAATGAGCTGAGGCCGAGGTCATCGGTAAGTACGGTGTCTTCGGAAATATGGCCCGGATCATCCAGGGTTTGTTCAGTCAGAATATGTATCAATGTTTCCAGCATGTGATGTTCTCCCGATATTTCTTTTGATTTTTCGTGTTGTTGTTTTCGGAAATTCTTCTTCGCGCAAACGGATTTGACCGATGCGGTGGGTGAAGGGAAGCTTGTCGTTGAGACGGGAAATCGCTTTGTGGATCATATCCTTTGCCTCAGCTACTTCCGGATCTAAATACAGTTCAGCAACGATCTGATTGTTCTCCCCATAGGCGATGGCTTCGGTGACATAGGGAATTTGGTACAGGAATTCTTCTATTTGCTCTGCGGGGACATTTTCACCGTTGCTGAGGATGATCAGGTTTTTTATTCTTCCGGTGATGAACAAAGCACCTTGATCATCGAGGCTACCCAGATCGCCGGTGTGGAACCATCCGTCCGTAAAGGCATCCTTATTGTCGAGGGGGGACTTATAGTAGCCGATCATGACATTATCCCCACGAACCAGAATTTCGCCGGTGGGAGAGAGCTTGACTTCATTGCAACACAGAGGGAAGCCTACACTGCCTATGACATTATGTCGATTACGATTGACAGCTACAATGGGGGAGCACTCTGTAATTCCGTAACCGTTAAGCAAGGTGATGCCGAAGGCATCGAATTCTTTGACAAGCTCCGGTTTCAGGGGAGCACCGCCGCAGATGATGACTTCCAGTTTCCCACCCAGAGGCTCCAGAACTCTTTTAAACAGGCGCTTCCGCAGGTCGATTCCCAAGGACCGCAACAGGTTGCTGAGGGTGATTAGCCGCTTCAAAAGTCCTGCTTTTCCCTGTTTCTTGGCGGTGAGCCATATATTCTTGTGGAGCGTCTCGACGATCAAAGGCACAACAAAGGTGTTTTGCGGTTTTGCTTCCTGAAAATCTTTGAGAACGCGCTTGAGACTTCGGCTGATATACAGAGTGTAACCGTAATACATTACGGAGTATAGACCTGCTACAAGGCCGAAGGTGTGGTGCAGAGGAAGCAGGAGAATGGATGTGCCGGCGATCATGGCATTGCAGCTTGCTCCGTATAAATCGCTCATGAGATTCCTGTGAGTGAGCATGACACCTTTGCTGCGGCCGGTAGTGCCGGAGGTGAATACAATGGAGGCCAGATCTTCTCCGACCGGAGCGTTTACAGCTTGGCAAAAGTTGACTGTGGGGGTCTCCGAGGGAAGAGAGAGACGGTCCATGTCTTGGATGCTGAGTTCGGGAAGCAATTCTTTGATTTTCAGGGCGATGTCTTCATAATCGTGGGAATAGGCCAACAGGGTCGTATCGCTGTCTTTTATCAAGACAACAGCATCTTCGGGGGAAAGGTCTTTGTCCAGAGGTACAGCGACACCTTTTCCGCAAAGCACGGCAAAATGCATTCGTATCCAAGGATAGCTGTTTTCTCCCAAGAGGGCAACGTGACAACCGCCAAAGTCTTGCTCATACAAATAGGAGGTTAAGGCCTCTACCTCTTGACGGAAATGGCGAAAGCTTATATGGGTCGTTTGCTTTTTCTCCTGGAATCGGAATGCGGTACAATCGGGATATGTTTCGGAACAGAATACCAATAACTCCTTTACAGTATTTAGTTCGTTGTGGGAGTAATACGGATAATTCTTCATGATACCACCTCGAAAAATCCATTACGTTGATAATAACTTATGTATTTTTGAATGTAATTCTCATCCACGGGGGTCCATTCATAGCCCAGAGAACGGAGGCGAGAAAGAGTAAAGCTGCTGTCCGGCTGAATATTGCGTTCATAGTGCAGTTGGTGATCTTGGCCCATATCGGGGAGAAAGGCGGCAATGAGTTGATGGGTAGCAGATGGTTTATCCGGATTTTGTATCAGATCGGCGAACTCTGCATCTGAAATGATTCTTGTGGGATATCCGCAACGGGAAAAGATGGCCAACAACTGTTCCATAGAGATGAGATAGGGATTACAGATGTGAAATACGGTATATCGGGGATCAAAATGTTCTGCGAGAGTCATGATCGCTACGGCTGCTTCATCCACGGGAGTGAATTCAATGGGCAAAGTCACCAAGGGCAGGGGTACAAGTCCGGTTTCCAGGATGGCCTTGATTCGAGCGAGGAAGGCGTTGCTTTCCTGATTGCTTTGGAATACGCCGTCTGTACGTCGGTTGGTCAGGTTACCTATACGCATAATATGGACGGGCAGACCCCGAAGACGGGCGGCTAACAGGCGCTTCTCTGCTTCAAACTTGCTTCGGACATATACATTGTCCAGAGCCTGTCCCACATACAGGTTTTGCTCAGAGAATATCATTGGAGTTGCTCCCTTGTGGGATGCAGGAGTTTTCCCCGTGATGCTGGTGGTAGAGGCATGGATTAGCCTTGCTCCGGCAGCAGAGGCAAAGTCTATGATCCGATCAACCGTCTCCACATTTGCGGCATAAAAGCTTTCATAGCTACCGTAGTGTTTGACGTTAGCGGCGGTGTGGATGACGGTCTGAACCTGAGAAAGAAGGCTGTGATAGCTTTCCTGAGGGATACCGAAGGATTCCTTCTGCAGATCTCCGGGGATGATATGAATTCTATTCCCTATTTCTTGGGAATATTTGTTGCCGAAATAGGAATGTAAGACAGAATGGAGACGTTTGACGCAGTGCGACTCCTTGTCTCCCCGGATGAGACAATAGGCGACTCCTTCCTGTCTGTTTAAAAACTCCGACAATAGATGAGCACCCAGGTAGCCGGTTGCACCGGTAAGGAATATGTTTCCCATAGGAGTGATGGGGATTTGACCGTTTTCCGAAAGTGAGTGATTATGGGAAAGGAGATCGTGGATCGGTAAAAAATCACTGTGGTCAGATGCACCCGGTTCCTCTGTGTTTTTTTGCAGATGCAGACTTAACTCCCTGACAGTGGGGAAGTCGAAAATGGATTGCAGGGAGAGGGAAACACCCAGACTCTGCGCCCGTGATATCAGCTCAATGGCCTTCAAGCTGTCGCCACCGACATCGAAGAAATGGTCATTTCGTCCGACGGGGGTGTATTCCAACACATTCTCCCATAGCTCGGCCAAGAGCTGTTCCTGCATCCCTTGGGGTGCTTCATAGACCTTGTGCCGGGCT
Source organism: Oscillospiraceae bacterium (assembly GCA_017391305.1). GTDB lineage: Bacteria > Bacillota > Clostridia > Oscillospirales > Oscillospiraceae > JAZOXB01. Next base: position 21,021 of record JAFOZC010000033.1, read on the forward strand.
ATGGAGTGTAGATCAACCTCCGGCAGGGCTTTTCGGTTGATTTTTCCGCTGGATGTACCGGGAAGACGGTCCAACTTTGTGAAGATATGGGGCAGCATATATCGGGGAAGCTTGTCTGTGACAGCTTTTTTGATTTTGGTAAGCTCCACAGGACTTTCCTCGCTGTAGAAGGCGCAGATGACCTGCCTTTCGTTTTTGTCCCTGCGAACAACAACGGCAGACTCTAATATGCCGGGGACAGAAGCAATGGTTTTTTCAATTTCCTCTATCTCAATACGCAGTCCCCGTATCTTTACCTGGAAATCATTTCTGCCCATGAACAGAATGCTTCCGTCTTCACGGAAACAGGCAAGATCCCCGGTCTTGTAGAGCTTGCCGGGACCGTAGGGGTTAGCTATAAATACGGCATCTGTAAGGTCCCTTTGCCCAAGATAGCCACAGCCTACACCGCAGCCTGCAATACAAAGTTCTCCCACAGCGCCTATAGGAACCGGTTGTAGCTGACGGTCAAGGATATAGACCTGCACATTGGAGATGGGCCTGCCGATGGTAATGATCTCATCTTCAAAGGAAATTTGGGATCGTGTTGCACATACCGCACATTCGCTTGGACCATACTCGTTGTATAGTGTCTTTACCTGATGCTTGATTTTTTGCACAAATTGCGGAATCAGACTTTCTCCTACCAGAGTGACTTCCTGAAGTTGATCCTTGTCACCCATAAGGGAGCGCAGTGCATTGAAGAGGGTTGGAGTGGTCATGATGGCGCATCGGGGATCAGCGGCGATGAGATCTGCCACTTCAGTCAGCTTATCCCGATCACAAAGCCGCAAGGGTCTTCCGGACAGGAGAGAGAAAAGAACATCCTCTGTAAAGGTATCGGCAGTGATAGGTGAGATGCACAGCGTGGTCAAGGACGCAGAAGGAGTGCAATGGAGCTTCCAGAGGATGGTATTTACGATGTTTCTGTGGCGAATTAAAACGATTTTTGGAGTTCCGGTGCTTCCGGATGTACTGATCCCGTAGCATAAAGCATCCGGGGTCACCCCGGAAGAGGGGGGCATGTCATCGGCTAAGAAAGTATCTACATTTTCTTCTGTTATATAGAGACGGCTGTTGCTCTGTTCGAGAAGCATCCTGATTCGTTCGGGGGGATTGCCGCTGTCTATCGGAAGATAGGCGGCACCGGCCTTTAGGATACCTAACATCACACTAATAAGGATGCACTTTTTCGGCAACGCAAAGGCGACCATATCACCGGGACAAATACCTGCATTTCTAAGACCGGATGCAATACGATCAGACTCTTGCTCCAACTGCCTGTATGTTAGACTGCGATACCGATCCTGTACAGCGAGACGATCCGGAGTTTGACATGCCTGATGTCGAATCCATTCGTGAATGCAGTATTCTGAGGGAAAGTCCTCGGAGGTGTTGTTGAAATCCTTCAGAATCTTTGTTTTTTCCCTTTCGGAAAGAAGGGCCAGATCACCGGGAGCTTTGTCGGAGGAGATGGCGTCAAAGAGCAGGGTTACAAGACGGGTGTGGAGGGCATCAATTTCCTTTCGGGAAAATTTGTCTGTAAGATAGTCATAATGCATCCGAAAGACACCCTCTGCATCACGATCTTCGATATGAATCTGAAGACTTTCTGCTTGCGCGGCACAGGGATACCAAGCGGATTCGAATTCCGCTTTTTCTCCGGAGATCGCAGCGTTCTGATAGCTCAGGGTGATGTCGTACAGCTGTTCCTTGAATTGATGTTCTTTCCGGAGCATTTCCAGAGTGTCTCCGTAATGGAAGCTTTGATGTCGGAAGGTGGAAAAGACGGCTTCCTCCACTGCCTTGAGATTGTCGTGGAAGGAAGCGGAATAATCAAGCTCTATCAGAAGCGGAACGGTATGAATAAACATCCCGGCAGTATGCTTATCACGGATGTTGTTTCGGTTAAGTACGGTAGTACCGATAAAAAAGCGTTCCCGATTCATTTTGATCCGACTGACATATATGGATAATGCGGTCAAAAACAGTACAAAGGGAGAAGTTTCTCTTTGTGCGGCATAGGCGCAGATTTGTGCAGCTTCAGGCCCGGCAATGATATGGGAATTTCTCTCGGAACAATAGCGGTTGCTTTGTTTTTCGGACAGGTAGGTGACTTCCTCGCATTTCAAGAACTGCTGATGAAAGAATTCTCGATCCCGAAGATAACGCTTTGAATGAGGATAGCTCTGTTGACTGTGAATATAGTCCATATACGAGAAAACAACAGGCTGTTCGCCTTTGAGGAAGCAGAGCAACTGGGAAGCCAGAAGGGAAAGTGTCCAGGCATCGGCAATCAAATGATGGAGCTTAATAAGGAAACCGCTGTGCTCAGGGAGCTGTAGGATTTGAATTTGGAACAACGCTCCCCGGGTGGGAAGCAATTCCTTTGCCCAACCCTCACCGTATTTGTGCAAGGCCTCCTTAGAGGGCAAGGAAAGAATGGGAAATGTCGAGTCCTCGTGGTTAGAGACATATTGAACCGGCTGCCCCTCTGCACTTTTGCTGAGCCTGATCCGCAGGGCATCATTGGAGGATATTAGGCGATTTGCCGCAGCTGTCAGCTCGGAAGGAGAATAGGTTCCGTGTACCAGCATACTGCCGCAAATCAGAGCATTTCCTTCGCCTAAGAAACGATCTGTATGATAAATCAGCTCTTGTGGTTTGGTAAGTGGGTAAATAGTGTCAATTGCCACCGGAGACACCTTCTTTCTGTATAATGTGTGGATGAAACAGGGTAGTCTCTCGTCCAAGGCATATCAGGATACTCCTCGGAACGAGCACGGTGTATAAGGCCTGCATTCTGCCTAAAACGGCAGAGAAACCGTCTTTTGCAAAGCTCACGGTATAGCTGTGGACTAAGCTGAAAAACCCGTTCAGCAGACATTATATAGATTACCATGGTTATAGTATACTGAAATCGGGAGAAAAATGCAAGGGAAATATCTAAGAATGAACGGGAAGGGGAAAAGATAAGTCCAAACCGGATCCGATGATCGAAAATCAAAGAATAATTTTATCGATCATCGAAATTTTGTCTATTATATCTCCGTTCTATTGTCTATATTAGTGAGAGCTCTTAATACCTGTGAAGGAGGGATGTTGTGCCTAACCGACGATTTGATGCCATTGTTGCGGCCTATCAGAAACAGATGTACTTTGTAGCCCTGAGTATCTTACATAATCACCACGATGCGGAGGATGCGGTGCAGACAGCCTTAATGGGGATCTCCCGTCAGATAAAAAGTCTGCCCCGGAACGAACAGGCTCTCAGAGCCTATGTTCTTACCGCCGCCAAGCATACCGCCCTCAATCTTTTACCGAAGCAGTGGAAGGATGCAGACCTTGACAATGTGGTTGCGGTCAGTAGCGATGATTTATTTGAGAGGGTAGCCGCCTCGTTGGAGTATGACAGGCTTCTTACTGCCATCAAGAGTCTGCCTCCCACCTATCGCAGTGTGCTGATGCTCCGCTATGTTCAACAACTGGACACCAAGGAGATCGCCAAGCTGTTAGACCGACCCCGTGGCACCGTGCAGAAGCAGATCACCCGTGCCAAGGCTCTGCTGGTGCAGATCTATCAAGAAGGAGAGTGAATCCAATGACCCCCTTTGAAAAAGCCCTGATCCAAGCCGTCAATGATGACTTTTCCCATGTTCCCCCGGAGGAGGAGCTGGACTTTGCCCCTATCCCTATGAAGAAAGCAACCAAAACAAGGGCCCTCCGCCGTTGTCTTCTGGTTGCCGCAGTCTGTGCCCTGCTGGTAGGCGGCGCCCTTGCCGCCTATGCGATCCGCTATCCGATCGGAGAAGTAACGGTAGAAACAGACATCTCCAAAATTCTCCCCATCCAAGTAGACGAAGAATATGCAAACAACAACCGCTATTACAACTTGACCTTTACCGAGGAGATCCTTTTCCCCAATGCCCCCGAAACCATTGAAACCTTCTACCTCCCCACCTGCGGCGTCAGTGCGGATACCCTGAGTCTCCCAAACTGCTATATCTCCAATACAAACGGCGTATACCGCCCCTTTGCGAACCTATATTTCGTTCACGACGGTGATGACGAAGCTGAACTCGTTAGCTATGAGGATCTCATGCCCAATCCGTCTCAAGAGAATATCGCTAAGATCCTGGCCGCTCCCACCGATGCCGGCTATCAATGGGTGGAGGATCACGACGAATCCTTCCTATACTTCAACCAATATCCCGCAAAAAGAGTGTCCGGCGGAATGGGCTTCAATCTTGTTTTTTCCGCTGACAGCCCCGAACACCCCTCCTGGGAAACCATAGAGATCGACGAATACAGCATTTTCACATTTAACATTGATTACGATCAAGGATCTTCCTCTCAGGATTCGGAGCCTCGCACCATCCGCCATTGGTACTGGAGCAACGGAGAATATCTGTTTTACCTCATAGCCCAAGGCACTATGGAAGAAATGACCGAACTGTTCCGCAGTGTTAAGCCCGTGAGTACAGAGTACCCTTACGAAGCCGGAGAGGATCGGATCGCTGAGAATTTCACGCTTGCGGAGGACTAAGTGTCTGCTTTACCTCCCTGCTCTGATCAATTTGTAAGAATTCAACGCTTGCGGAGGATTGCCCTCTAAACTCCCTATCAAAATCGGAGCCAAGCGGCAGAGACTTCTGTCGCTTGGCTCCTTCTTTATTCTGTTTGTGCAGTTGCGAAGCTCTCCCTACTCGCAGGGGGGGAAGCAATGTCGTTATTGCTGAAAATAGGCTTTTGCGGCATCGGAGTATGCAAGAAGTGCGTTGCAGAGGGTTGCCAAAGTGCCGGACTTTCCACGGGCATAAGTATCCGGGCTATATAGAAGTGTTGTACTAACCGCTACCTCGCCCTCGTAGACTGTGGCCATAAGAACCGTGCGCAGCTCTGCTACCAGTAGACCGTCAAAGTCGAATGCATACAGCTCTCCCTTGTTGCCGTAGGGCTGAGGGTCTGTGAGCTCTGCAAGATTTTCTTTTCCGTCGATTCCCTGATAGCGGATCACCAGACGGAGATCTGTCACAGCCTCTGTGTGGTCTGTGGGACGAATGATATAACGGACGGTGATTTTACTGTCCAAAGCAAGGGATTTTCCCTCCCACGTAACAAACGGCTCACGGAGGGATGGAAGCTCCATATTGATCTCTCCCGGCGCAACGGCACTAAGGTCTGCGAGATAGGATTTGTGCAGTTCGGTCATATTCCTGTCTGCGAGGGTATCCAAGCAGTAGCCCTTATAGGTCTGGGCAGCGCTCCCATAGCGAAGAAGCTCTGCACAAAGTGCCTTCAGAGCCTTTGGGGATGCAGGGGCATCCAGGCGGTTGTAGGCATAGTCCGCAATGCTGTAATCGTCTGTGGGAGAATAGTAATTTCGAATACCTCTGCTTCCCCGAAGGATGGCCAAAATTCGGTTGCTCATATGTACTGCGGTCAAGTCCTTCAACGTAAAATAGTAGTACTCTCCCCTTAACTCAGGCCGCAAAACAGAGATCTTTTCTCCCTTTGCCTCCTGAAGTCTGCATTCCATAGTCACCGTAGACAGGTCGAAGCCCTCTAACTGTGCAACAGGAACGGCATAATTGACGGAAATATCGCTGGCAAGGTCCAATGTATGGTACAGAACAAGATCTTCCTTCAAAACAGGCTCGCCCGTACGGTCTGCACAGATACAGACACCGTCTTGCAGGATATGCCTTTCCTCGCTGTTTAGCTCACAGTTTGCACAGGTGACCCTATGGGTCAGATCCCCCAGAGTGCTGTATTCATAGCGATGTCCCGTGGGAGGAACAGCTTGACCTTGGGTGAATACCTCTGCACATACGGTGCAGTAGCTATGCTCTGTTCGTCCTTCTGTTTCACAACCGGGAGGGACGGGGGCATTTGTTTGTACGGTATGGCCCGTAGGAGCGATAGGCTCTTGTACAGAAAGGGGCTGGTTGCAGGTGGTACACTTGCTCAAAGCGGTCAGTCCTGCCTTGGTACAGGTGGGAGCAATGCCTCCCGTGGTGCTTATGGTGTGCTTCACTCCGAATACGGATTCCTCTAAATAATAGATCTTGTGGGAGCTCTTTTTGATCGCCTCCGTTGTGCCGGGGACAATGGCAAAGTACACACGCCCATTCAGACAGCTGACCCCCTCGATCTCCAATTGTCCTACATTGGTAATATTGATCAGCTTCAGATATTTGCCTGTAGAGTTGATACGGGCGATTTGCGGTGTATCTCCGTGACCGCCGCCTGCCAAATAGAAGCTGTTCAGGGAGGACAGATCCATGCCCTGATAGTTTCCGTTAGGTTGGATTCGGTCTGTTCCGGTCTGTGCAAAGGAAGAAAGGAAACAGCTACGGGCAGTATCCGTATTCAAATTACACTGCACCCCTTTATCCATTAAGGCATTCAGCTTAGAGGTGCTGTAGAAGGAATAGTTGAATTCTCCATCGGTGTTCTGGTGTCGGAAGACCGTATAATCTCCATTGACACAGGCCGCCACTCGCAGGGTGGTTCCCATACGGGTGCCGTCGCCATTGCCGAAGACAATATTCGTGAATCGGGTCAAGTCGGTATAGGTGTAGCTTGCGTTGGGCTCATATTGGATCCGCGCGATTTGGATAGACCAACAGTAGGTGGTATTGGTCTCCGCCTTACAGCCGATATAAAAATATTGCTTGCCGTTGTGGGTGTAGAAGTCCAAGGTTTCCCCGTGTCCCGTATTGGTCAGTGTCATGCGATCCAAATAGACCGCATCCTGCCCTCGGATCTCCAAGCGTGACAAATAGGTTGTGGAATCCACCCTCTGTGTAATATACACATAGTCCTTACAAATATAAAAATACTGCACGGCCCGTCCCAGAGGAAGATCCTTCAGATGATAAGCCAAAGTGGCTTCCCCATTCCCGGTAGAAGCGGGAGTCGCCCCATGTGCCACAGTTCCCAATGTCAGAAGACATGAAATCGCCAACAGAATGAAAAAGCCGTTTTTTATCCACTTCATAATAAACTCCTTTTTTGATGCGGTAGAGGAATCGGTACTCGGAATTTCGCACGCCTATCGTATCACACGAGGGGGAAAAACCTTGTGGGCGGAATAGCCTGAAACGACACAACCGAGGCTGTGTCGTTTCTTTTGTGATTATGCACTTGTGTCCCTGTGGGGACGGGTGGGAAATTACATGTACTGCTTCAGCGTCTCGCCGGCCTTTTGGGGGTCTTCGGAGACCAGGATGGTGAAGTCGATGCCGTTGGCATTGCCGAACTTGTCGCACCAGAGGACGAAGTCCTCTACCTCTGCAATACTGCCGTCGGAGATGAGCTTGTAGAAGCTGTCAATAAATATATGGGTGATATCGAAATTGCCTGCATGGAGGCCGCTGATAAAGCCCTTAAAAGAGGGGAGATCCCCCATCATGTATTCCTGATATTCGATCAAGCGGACACGGCTATCGATGTCGTAGCGGAGCTTGGAGCCGTGCTCGATGCATACCAGACTGCCGGTTTCGTTCTTGACCTCTTCATTGATCTTTTCCACGAGCTGCTTGGTCTTACCTGCACCCTGCAGCCCCATAATTAACTTAACCATAGGAAATTCCTCCTTTGTTCTCCGGGCGATCCCGGGTTCCTGCTTCTATTCTATCAGTAAATCCCAAAAAAAGCAAGGGGGAAGAAAAAAAGTTACATTTTGGACAAAAGCCATTAATAACCGGGCTTGCCCAGAAGCTTAAACATATTGCGCTTGTAGTACTCCACACCGGGCTGATCGAAGGGATTGACACCCAGGGTGTAGGCGGACACACCGCAGGCCAGCTCGAAGAAATAGAACAGCTCGCCCAAGGTATCCGGGCAGATGTCATCGGCCTGGAGGATGATATTGGGTACGCCGCCGTCAACGTGAGCAGCCAGAGTTCCTTGGAAGGCCTGCTCCTCTACATAATCCAGAGTCTTGCCCCGGAGGTAGTTGAGGCCATCAAGATCCTTGGCGCTGATGCCGATCTCGGTTTTCTTCATGGGAGGCGCAAAACGGACGATGGTCTCGAAAATATTCCGCTCGCCTTCTTGGATCATCTGACCCAAGGAGTGAAGATCGGCGGTGAATTCCACCGTTGCGGGGAAAATGCCCTTGCCGTCTTTGCCTTCGCTTTCGCCGAAGAGCTGCTGCCACCAACCGGCGAAGTAGCGGAAGTTGGGCTCATAGCTGCCCAGGATCTCGATCTTCTTGCCCTTTCGGTACAGCAGGTTGCGGATGGCGGCATACTGCCACACGGGGTTCTCAAAGCTGCGGACATCCAGTTCCTTCCGAGCACGGGCGGCACCCAGCATCACATCCGTGGGCTTCATACCGGCCACTGCCATAGGCAGCAGACCGACGGCGGTCAGCACGCTGTAGCGGCCGCCTACATTGGGAGGAATGACGAAGGTCTCGTAGCCTTCCTCTGTTGCCATCTGTCGCAGAGCGCCTCTGATGGGGTCGGTGGTGACATAGATCCGCTTACGGGCGTCGGCGCCGTACTTCCGCTCCATCATCCACAGAAGGGCACGGGTAGCAATGGCAGGCTCTGTGGTGGTGCCGGACTTGGAGATGATGTTGACGGAAAAATCCTTGCCCTCCAAGAGCTGGCACAGCTCCTGCCAAGCACGGGTGGACAGGTTGTTCCCTGCGAAGAAGATCTGGGGATCACCCTTCTTCAGGTTGTGGTGGGAGCCGTTGACCAGCTCAATGGCGGCACGGGGGCCAAGGTAGGAGCCGCCGATGCCCACAACCACGAAAACCTCGGAATCGGAGCGGATCCGATTGGCGGCCTGCTGGATGCGGCGCATTTCTTCCGTCTCCTCAAAGGTAGGCAGATTCAGCCAACCGAGGAAGCCGGCGCCGGGACCCTTACCCTCGGTCAGGAGCTGATGGGCCGCAAAAATTTCCTGCTCACAGCCCAGCATATCGGACAGGGAGAGATCTCCCCATACATTGGAAATATCAACTTTGATCATTACACTTCTCCTTTGCGATAAAAATTCAAAAATTCACCACCTATATGGTAACGCAAAAACGGAAAAAACGCAATGGTCTGTGGAAAATTTTTTTCAGAGGGTAGAAAAAATTTGGGATTACGTGTATAATACAGAAAAAACCTTCCCCCCAAAAGCATCTTCGGAGGGGATGTAGGAAATGAGGTTCTGTTATGAGCTATACCTTTGGTATTGATGTAGGCGGCACCACGGTGAAGATCGGTCTCTTCCGTGGGGAAGAGCTGACAGAGAAATTTGAGATCCCCACCCGTGTGGACAATGGGGGAGCACAGATCCTGCCGGACATTGCCACTGCGGTTTTGCGTACGATGGAGGGCAGAGGGATTTCTGCCGAAGAGGTTCGGGGCATCGGTATCGGTGTGCCGGGGCCTGTGGACAAGGACGGTGTGGTCAACTGCTGTGTAAATTTGAACTGGGGAGTCTTTAATCTCCATGAGACTCTGTCCTCCCTGACAGGGCTGAAGGTCGTTGGGGGCAACGATGCCAACTGCGCCGCTTTGGGAGAATATCACCGCTGTGGTGGCAAGGGCTCTGCCATCTTTGTGACCCTCGGTACCGGCGTGGGAGGGGGCATCATTCTGGACGGAAAGCTCTTGGCAGGAGCTCACGGCTCTGCGGGAGAGCTGGGACATATTACCGTCCCTGCCAAGGAGAAGCTACCCTGCACCTGCGGAAAATTCGGCTGTATCGAGTGCTATGCCTCCGCAACAGGCATTGCGAGAATGGCAAAAAGCGCTATGGGACGGGAACTGAGCAGTAAAGAGGTCTTTACCCTTGCACAGAATGGAGATGCCGAAGCCGTCGAGGTTTTGGAGACCGTCTTTGACCTTTTGGGAGAGGCCATTGCCTCTGCCTGCTGTATCATTGACCCGGACCGCATTATTTTAGGCGGCGGTGTGTCCAAGGCGGGGGAATATCTCCGCAGTGGTGTAGAGAGATATTTTGAGATCCACAAATTCCACGCCTGTGCCGGTACAGAGGTCTGCCTTGCCCAATTGGGCAACGATGCAGGTATGTACGGCGCTATGCGTCTGGTATAGGAGCTGTTATGACAGAGAAAGAAGTCAATGCCATGTCAGCCTTGGCTCTGGCTCATGTGGGAGACGGAGTTTTTGAGCTGCTGGTACGAACCTACCTATGCACAGAGGGTCTGTGCGTCAACCATAATCTCCACAGAGAGACGGTGAGCCGTGTCTGCGCCCCTGCTCAGGCGGCTTTCGCAGACAGGATCTTGCCTCTGTTGGAGGATCGGGAGCTTGCGGTCTATAAACGGGGTCGCAATGCCCATGTAAATGCCATTCCCAAGAATGCCACAGCCTCCCAATACGGCAAGGCAACAGGCTTAGAGGCTCTGTTCGGTTGGTTGCACCTCTTAGGCAGACAGCAGCGTGTGGCAGAGCTCTTTGCAGCGGGACAGAAGGAAGAGGAGTAAGTATGCCCTTTGATGCGATTTTTTTATCTGCTGTTGCCCAAGAGCTGCGGCAGAAGATCCTTGGTTTAAGAATTGAAAAAATACAACAGCCTGCCAGAGATACGGTGATCCTCCAACTGCGAGGGAAGGAAAAGCTCCTTCTTTCCGCTAACGTGAACCGCCCCAGGATCCACCTGAGCACTGCCGGCTATGAGAACCCTGCCCAGCCCCCCATGTTCTGTATGCTACTGCGCAAGCACCTGTCCGGAGGAAGGATCGCCGCCATTGGCCAGCCTCCTGCGGAGCGTGTGGTGGATCTGTCTGTGGATTGCACCGACGAAATGGGCATCCCCTGCCGTAAGCACCTGATATTGGAGCTTATGGGCAGGAATTCCAACCTGATCCTTACTGCAGAGGACGGACACATCATTGATTGCCTCCGCCGTGTGGATCTGGAGATGTCGGAGCTTCGTCAGGTTTTGCCGGGGCTGTTCTACCGCCAGCCTCCCCGACAGGGACGGAGACTGCCGGGAGAAACGGGGGAAGAGGAGATCCTTTCCCTTCTCCGTCAGATAAACAGCTCCAAGCGTCTGGATAAATGGCTCATAGAGAGCTTTGACGGCTTCTCCCCTCTGGTGGCCCGTGAGCTGAGCTACGGCTTTTCCGAAGAAACGGATGCAGATATTCTTAGCCTGAATTTGGAAAAGCTGGCAGAGTATTTGCAGGGGCAGTTCTGTCGGACGGACTACCGACCGATCCTTCTGAGCAGGGAGGGACAGCCCTCGGATTATTCCTACCGCCCGATTTTCCAGTACGGTAGCTTTATGCAGTGCAGTGAGGAGGACAGCTTCTCCCGTCTTCTGGATCTGTTCTACAGCAAGACAGAGCATTCCGACCGTATGCGGCAGAAGACCCAGACTCTCCGCAAGAGCCTGACCACCCTTCGGGAGCGCACCCTCCGCAAGTTAGAGCTCCAGCGGAAGGAATATGAGTCTACCTTAGACAGAGAGAGTCTGCGGCAGAAGGGGGATATCGTCACCGCTAACCTCCACGCCATCAGTCGGGGACAGACCCTCCTGCGGACAGAGGATTTCTATCACGATATGGTGGAAATTGAGATCCCTCTGAAGCCGGAGCTTTCCCCCCAACAGAATGCCGCGCGGTATTATAAGGAGTATACCAAGGCGAAGAACGGCGAGAAGATCCTCTCCCAACAGATCCGACAGGGAGAGCTGGAGGCAGACTATTTGGGTACGGTTCTGGACGAGCTGTCCCGTGTGGAAAACGAGGCAGATCTTGCCGAGATCCGCATGGAATTGGAGCAGGGAGGCTATGTCCGTCGGGAAAGCAAGAAACAGCAAAAACAGCCCAAGACCCAGCCGGTTCGACCGATGGAATTCCGTTCCTCCGATGGCTATACCATTTATGTGGGAAAAAATAACCGACAGAATGACCTTCTCAGCCTGAAAATGGCTCGGAAGGACGACCTTTGGCTCCATATCCAGAAGTTCCACGGCACCCATGTCATCATTGTCTGCGGCGGAACAGAGCCCCCGGATCAAACCGTCACCGAGGCGGCACAGCTTGCGGCTTTTTATTCTCAGGCAAGGGAAGGGCAGAATGTTCCCGTAGATGTGACCCCTGTCCGCTTCCTGAAGAAGCCAAACGGAGCCAAGCCCGGCATGGTGGTCTATGACAAGTACCGCACCGTCATCGTTACGCCGGAGGAGGCTCTGGCAGAAAGGTTAAGGGTCAGAGAATGAAACAGCCACTTTCCCCTTCCCACAGTCCCAAGAAGACCCACAGCCCCGGTATTCGTCTCTGTCTGATCCTGGGCATCATCCTGATGTCTGTAGGAGTGGGTCTGTACGCACTGCTGTATATGGGGCTGGACAGAGAATTCTATTATAACGAGAAGAGCTTTGGCAAAGAGGTCTATCGGGAGATTTTCTCCCTGAACCACAGCCATCGGGAGGCAGAGCCCATCCTGCAATTGGGGGAGGAGGCTTTTGCCTTTCGGGGAACAGAGAAGGAAGCCGAGGAGCGCTTTGGCCTCCTGAGTCGCTACAGCCTCACAGAAGAGGGGCAGGCGACCCAGACCCATACCCTGGACTACATCAACTCCCATATAGAGGGAGACAGAGGCTACGTCTGGGTGGCATACATCCAACAGATCTACGACGGGGAAGGCAAGCTCCTCCGAGGCAGCGGCGCCGAGAAGGCTCGCATTCTCTCCCGTTGGACCGTAGAGAAGCAAAAGGATACCTGGGTCGTCACCGAGATCCGGGAAGCTCCCTAAACAGAAAAAACGGTTCCCACCTCCCCAAAAGAGGTAAGGGAACCGTTTTTTCTGTTGGCATCCAAGCCTGCAGCCCATTATAAATCTCGGTTTAGATGATATACTTTCGTAAGGAGGGGGGTAGATATTGCGGCATATCGAATACCAAAAGTGCTTGCCCTATCAGCGGTGCAGTGTTTCTCTATGGGGTATGACTCACAGGCAAAAGCCGAAATTTAACGCTCCGTCTATCGATGCCCACCAAGCCCTTGGCTCTCCCGACGGTCGAGCTGGCGCGAAGCGCCTGAGAGGGCTCACCGCACCGATTCCACCAAAAAACTACCCATAGAACCACCGCACCGATTCTTCATACGAAATTGCATTCCTGCACGCACTGTCTGCACATCCCTCTCCCCCTCCCTTCGGGAGGTACCTCGACCGTCGGGAGAGGCAAGGGCCTGTGTGCAAACTTCAAGCAGTTCGGCAAATCGGAAATCTTGAATGAAAACGAAAAAAATGAGGCTGTTTCAAAATGGTGATTCGTTTGAAACAGCCTCTTGGGGATTTTAGCTATGATATTTTTCCTTGAAGGCCTTGTAGGACAGCATATCCCTGTAGCCCTTTGCGCCGTTGGAGAACCATTTCATTTTCTCCTTTTGGCTCATGGTGCCGAAATTGCGGAAGCGGAGACGGGCGTATTGCTTCCAGAACCATACACTGTGAGGATGGACGGAAGCGTGGTAAGCCCCTTTGCCGTAGAAATATTTTTCGTCATAGCCTGTGAACCAGGAGGAGCTTTCATAGGACACCTTTCCGATGGTCTCCTTGGAGACATACATCCGCAGACCCTTTTTCCTGGCATCATGGAGCCACATGCTGTCTTCGCCGGAGGGGAAGACACATCCGCCGCCGTAGAGGGTGGTGAACCAGAGATTTGCCTTCTTCGCCGCAGAAAGACGGAAGGCAATGCGGAAGGTGGGCCAGGGCATACGGTGCCAGGGGCGTACCCGTTTGGTTTTCGTATAATTCCCTTGGGGACGGGTGGGGTCATCGGATGTGAAGTGGAATATGATCAGATCCGCATCGGGATGAGCCTCGAATTCTCCCAAGATCCGCTGTTCCATATCATCTGCATAGACCACATCATCATCTGCAAGGAGGCAGATCTCCCCCTCTGCATGGAGGAAGGCAAGGTTGCGGTTCTTTCCCACTCCACGGGTGGAGGTGGTGATCATTCTTGCCCGATGGCCTTCAAATTCCAGCTCCGTAAGCTCTGTGCGGTCAGCCTGATTGGCAAAGACCACATCGGAGTGAATGTTCATCTCCTTGAGCTTGGAGAAATCCTTCTGGTGCATGGTGGTGCATAAAATTTCAAAAGCAGACATGTTTTCTTTCTCCCGTACTACTGAAATTTGCGGCAGTTTTCTTGGAAGATCTCAAAGAATCTTGCAATATGGATGCCGTCGCATAGACCGTGGTGAACAGTGAGGCTCAGGGGAAGGAGATATTTGTCCCCCTGCATATAAGCCTTGCCGAAGGTGATCTGAGGATTGGACAGGGGCGGATCTGCCACCGGAAGCTTCAGCGCGCTGAAGCTCGCCCATGGGACGGAGGATACGAAGAACAGCCTTTCCGGGTTATGCTCCTCGATGCTCCCCCGCACCTTTGCCAGTGCTACCTGCTCCTGTGCATAGGGCAGAAATTCCTCAAAGGGCAGACTGCAATCCAGCTCACAGTAGCAGTAGGTTCCGTCGGGAAGGGCTACGGTGTGAGAGCTGTGGCAGCTTTCATATTCCACCACCTGCTCCCCGATGATCCGCCGCCGTAGCTCCGGCACGGAATTGGCCGCCTGTACGGCGCAGTGGAGAAGGTGGAGAAAGAAGGGCTTCCTGCCATAGAGGGGCGTGATGTCGCAATGGACGGTCAGCCCCACACTTGGATCGGCAAAGCTGCGGAAGTAGTTGTAGTGATCCCGTCGGGGATCGGTGGACATGTCGATGACCTTCATTACAGACTCTCGATGGTCTTGGAGATCCGCTCCACAGCCTTGCTTCCGAGGATCTGCATGACGGTGTACAGGTCGGGAGAATTGGTCTTGCCGGTAACAGCCACACGGATGAAGGTGGATACATCGGCAACGGAGCCGGGGAAGGCATCGGGATTGGCCTTGTATTCCTTCATATCGGCGGCAAAGCCGATCTTTGCAGTGACAGCCTTGACCTTGTCGAACCAGACATTTGCATCGTCGGCAGGGTCATAGCCTTCCAGGAAGGCTTCCAGAGCGGCCTTGATCACTGCAGGCTCATACCTGTCCCCGAAGCCCTCGGAGACAAAGTATTCGTCATAGAAGAATCCCATATAGGGCTTCACATCCTGCCAGGTTGCCAGATCCTTACGGGGCTTCTTGCCGCCTCTGCCGATAGCCAGAATGGACTTGGTGAAGTCCGGGTCTCTCTTCAGGCACAGGGCGAAGTCAGGATCGAACTCCTCTGCAAACTCCAGAGCCAGAGCATAAACCGTCTGTGCATCCATCTTGGCGATCTCGTTCTTGGAAACGTCGCAGAGCTTGGCATAGTCAAAGAGAGCGCCTGCGGGGTTGAGCTTCTTGTAGGAGAATTTGAAGGAATCGGAATCCGCAGTGGGATTGGCCTTTCTCCAGTCCTCGTAGTTGGAATTCAGCAGAGTCATGATGTACTCATACACAGCGCAGACAGGGAAGCCGGCGGCCTTGTAGTAGGTCAGGGCCAGCTCCGGATCCTTTCTCTTGGAGAGCTTCCGCTTACTTGTGCCGTCCATCTTCATCAGAGGGCCGATGTGGACATACTTGGGGATCTTGAAGTCCAGAGCGCGGAAGAGCTGGAGGTGGAAGGGCAGGCTGGGTAGCCATTCGTCACCCCGAACCACGTGGGTGGTACGCATCAGGTGATCGTCAACAGCATGGGCAAAGTGATAGGTGGGGATGCCGTCTGCCTTGAGCAGAACATGGTCAATGTCGTTCTCGGTAATGGTGAGAGCGCCCTTGACAAGGTCATTGTACTTGAACTGATTCTCGATACTGCCGGTGGAACGGAAGCGGAGGACCCAAGGCTTCCCCTCTGCCAGAGCGGCCTTCACATCCTCAATGGGGCGGTCTCTCCACAGGGCATAAGAGCCGTAGTAGCCGAAGTTTACCTTCTTCTCCTCCTGATCGGCACGCATGGCGGTGAGCTCCTCTTCCGTACAGAAGCAGGGGTAAGCCATGCCCTGTTCTACCAGCTTCTTGGCATAAACATGATACAGCTCCGCTCTCTGTCTCTGGCGGTAAGGGCCGTAAATGCCGTTGTCCCCCTCCTTGGTAGCACCCTCATCGAAGCAGATGCTGTAGTGCTTCAGGGAGTCAATGAGCACCTCCACCGCACCGGGAACTTCTCTCTTGGCATCGGTATCTTCCACACGGAGGAAGAGCACACCGCCGGACTGGTGGGCCATACGCTCGGCAACCAGACCCTGTACCAGATTGCCCAGATGGACGAAGCCTGTGGGAGAAGGAGCCATACGGGTGACCACAGCTCCCTCCGGAAGCTGCCGCAGGGGATAGCGAGCCTCCAAAGAATCGGGAGTCTCCGATACATGGGGGAATAATAATGCTGCAAGTTCCATAATTCTAACCTCAGTTTCCTTTGTAATTTCAGAATAAAATCATTCTTTGTTCCTACCATTATATCATGTCTGTCCAACTTGGTCAAGATGCATCGTTTTTTTCGGGATTACTTCTTGCATTGCGGTTTTTTTCCTGTTATAATAGGAATAAGATTAAAAAGAAAAGGAGATCCCCCTATGCTGGAACAAAAGATTATTGATAATTATATTGCCATTCTCCGGGAGGAACTGGTTCTTGCTACCGGCTGTACGGAGCCTATTGCTATTGCCTACTGCGCTGCCAAGGTGCAGAAGCTTCTGGATTGCCCCCCGGAGCGGATCACTGCCGTTCTCAGCGGCAACATCCTTAAGAATGTCAAGAGCGTGGTGGTTCCCAACACAGGGGGACGGAAGGGTATCCGTCCTGCCATTGCCGCCGGCATGGTGGCAGGGGACGAGAGCAAGGATCTGCAGGTCATTGCGGAAATTTCCGAAGAGGACTTCCCCAAGATCGACACCTTCTTGGAAACTGTGCCGATCCATATCTCCTGCAGTGATTCTCCCTGCAAGCTGGACATTGATATCACCGCCTATGCTCAGGAGCACATGGCAAGAGTCCGTATCACCAATCACCACACCAATGTGGTACATCTGGAGAAGGACGGCAACGTGATGCTCAGCCAGCCCATTGTGGATCAGGCAGAGGAACAGCTTACGGATAAGACCTGTCTGAATGTTGAGGATATCGTTCGCTTTGCAGACATCGTACCCATCGAGGATGTAGAGCCTCTGCTGGAGCGTCAGGTACGTCTGAACAGCGCCATCTCCGAGGAAGGTCTCCGTGGCACCTGGGGCGCTAAGATCGGACGAATTTTGTTAGAGGATTATGGGGATGATATAAAGCAGAAGGCAAAGGCCTTTGCCGCCGCAGGCTCCGATGCCCGTATGAGTGGCTGTGAGATGCCTGTTGTCATCCTTTCCGGCTCCGGCAATCAGGGCATTACCGCCTGTATGCCTGTGGTAGCCTATGCCAAGCACATCGGTGCGACTACGGAACAGCTTTACAGAGCGCTTCTGGTATCCGACCTTGTGACCATCCATCAGAAGACCGGCATCGGTCGTCTGTCTGCCTATTGCGGTGCGATCTCCGCAGGTGTAGGTGCAGGTGCAGGTATCTGCTACCTCTTGGGGGGCGGCTACCGTGCCATTTCCCATACCGTTGTCAATGCAGTTGCCATTCTCTCCGGCACTATCTGTGACGGCGCTAAGCCCTCCTGTGCCGCAAAGATCGCCGCGGCGGTCGATGCCGGTATCATGGGCTATCGGATGTACCTCCACCACAAGGAATTCCGTAGCGGTGAGGGCATCGTTGCCTCTTCCGTAGATGATACCATTGCAAATGTCGGTGTGCTGGCACAGCAGGGCATGCAGCAGACAGACCACACCATTCTGCGGATCATGCAGGATGAGGGCTGTATGTAATATCCAAAATAGTTTCCGAATTTATTTCAAATTATAGTCATAAATCGGTAACATTCCCGACGTATGCTGATAGTACTAAGATGAATTCTCGGAGACCTTAGTCTGTGTTCCCCTGTTTCTCCGGGATTTCAGTGAAGGAGTGCCCCTTATGAATGATCAATCCCTTTTTCCCAATCACGAGACCGAGCTGTCCCCGGAGCCTGTAGAAGAAGTGCTTCTTCCGCTGTCGGAGACCGCCCTTTCGGAAGAATTCCCCACCCAGACCTCCGATGTCCCCTTGCAGGAAGTCGGTGAGCCCATACAGCCTGCCCCTGTGGCAGATGCTTCCGTGTCGGAACAGCCCATCCCCGGAGCAGAGCTTCCCATGCCGGAACAAGCCCTCCCCAGAGCAGAGCCCCCCATGCCGGAGCAGCCGAGAATGCCCCTGAGGGAACAGCGTCCTCCCGTCCGTGAGGCACCCTCCGCACCACAGCCTCCGGCACAGGGACAGAACCCCTACGGCAATCCCTATATGCCCCGTCCC
>JAFOZC010000248.1 GCA_017391305.1 Oscillospiraceae bacterium
ACAGATTTTTTGATTGCATCGGGCATAAAAAGCCCTGCCGGGGATGGAAGCTCCGCGGCAGGGCTTGGGGGTGTTTTTGGGAAATTACTGATTGGCTTCCAGGAAGCGCATGAGGATGGTGGCTACCTGACCACGGGTGGCGTTGCTGAGAGGATCTAGATGGGGAACACCGGCAACACTGACACCCTGAATGAGCTCCTCTGCTACAGCCCATTGCAGAGCCTCCAGAGCATAATCGTTGGCGATCTTTGCGTCGGGGAAGGCGGTCAGGGCTTCCTTGGCAGTGATGTCATAGCCCTTCTTTGCGGCATAGCGGAAAAGAATGGTGGCAATCTGCTCACGGGTGATCTCCTTGTCGGGGGCAAAGGTGCCGTCACCGATGCCGTAGACGATGCCGTTATGAGCGGCCCAGGCAATGGAATTTGCATGCCATGCATCGGAGGGAACATCGGAGAATTCATTCTTGCCTTCCATGGGCTTGCCTTCACTGCGCCACAGGACGTTGACCAGCATGGCACGGGTCATGGGCAGATCAGCCTCAAAGCGGGTCTCACTCATGCCACTGAAGAGTCCGTGCTTGACTGCATAGTCAATGCCCTTGTGCGCCCAGTGGAGGGGATCGGGAGCATCCACAAAGTTATGGGAGGGGCAATCCTTGCCGCCGTCACAGCCGGGAACAGTGGTGGTTCCGGGAGGCAGCAGGGTGGTCTTGACATACTCACAGCGCAGGCAGGTGTAGGTGATGAGGCCGTATTCCGTAGCGGTGGAAGGAATGCTTACTGTACCCTCGTCCCACTTATGACCCTGGGGAGGCAGTACCAATTCGGCATCGGTGAGAGCCTCGGTGCAGCCCTCGTCAGCGAACTTGCCACCGCAAAGGGCGCAGAGATAATAGGCTGCGGTGCCGTTTTCGAAGCAATCCTCCACTGCGGGGGTGTAGCTCACCTTGCTATGGGTGCAGGTGCCGGGAACAGTGGGATCGGTGGGCTTGGTAGTGGGTTCGGTAGTGGGATCGGTGGGATCGGTAGGATCAATGGGACTGTCGGAAGGAAGGACCTCGCAGAAGTCGAAAATATACATGGAGGTATCATTGCCCATGCCGTAAAGGGTGAAGACTTCCTTGGCGGTATAATACTCAATGTACTGGGGCTTGGTGCCTTCATGGAGATAATTTGCAAGACGGATGTAGTAGCCTCCGTTTGCAGCTTCCAAAACAAACTCGGTATTCTCATTGGGGCTGTCTACAAAGCGAAGGTTGTTGCCGTCTGCTTCCAGATACTTGCCCTCGGGAGTGAGGAAGGATACGATGCCGGAGTCTTGGATATCCACATAAAATTGTGCCACTGTGGGATCGTCGGTATAGATCTTGCCGTTTTCTACGGTGACAGCTACGGGCTTCAGCTGATCCTTTGAAGAGCCGGAGCTGGAGGTGTACACCATAGTCTCATTGCTCATGACGACGTGGTTGGCAACGTTATGGATGGCAACAGGCACATCGGTGGGAATGTCGGGAAGATCGGGCTCGGTAGGATCGGGAATGGAAGGCTCGGGGATCTCATCTTGGGGATCTCTGCCGAAGAGATACCAAGCAAACTGAGGATAGTCAATGAAAATATTACGGTTGCCCTGGACGGACTGGGTAGCATCGTTTCTGCTCATTTCCCAGGAGTCAACGGGGTCCATCTTGCACCACTGCAGCAGGGTGTTCAGGTCATAAATGACCCGCAGACCGTTGTTCTCGTTATCGGAGGGGCCGACTACGGGATTGGGGTCGTTCTGGAAGAGGTTCTTCTCGCCCCAACGGACGTAGACATACAGCAGGATACGGGCAACGTCACCCTTGATATTGTCATTGACTTCCACCAGACCAAGGATATCGGTGCCGACCTGGTCGGAGGCATTTTCCCTATAGCTGCCGTTGTACCACAGGACAGTGTTGCCACTGTAGGAGGCGGTGCTGTAGTTGCTCAGCATCTGACGGACATTGCCGAAGCAGAAGTTGGAACGGGTGGAGTTGATGTTACTGTTGGTGGGACGCAGATGGTGCAGGTCGCAACCGCCGTTGATCTTTAGGAAAGAAGCACGGGACTTGGGCCACACGTGCTCACGGTTATAGTTGCCGGAAACCTGGTCGGAATAGAACAGTACAGCCTGATTGGAACCGTTGGTGCAATCGGTATCGGGCCAGTAGCTTGTCAGAGAGCTGTAGGAAACGGATTTGGTCATAGTGCGGGTCATAAGATCCTGAAGCTTCTTGTAAAGCTCGCTATTCACGGCACTGAGGCAGCTGCCGGAGCTGTCACCCTTATAGCTGATGTAGGTGTTGTAGTCAAAGCCGTTCTTGGAATAGTAAGAAACTGCTTGGGAGGACAGCCCCTTGGAGGGCTCGTGACGGGTGCCGGTATTTCTCTGAGCGGCCAGACCGATCAGGGACAGATTGCTCAGAAGAAGTGTCAGGATCAGAAGGAAGCTGACAGTACGCAGGGTTTTCTTTTTCATAAGTACGTCTCCTTTTAATTTTGTCACTCTATCATAGCATATTTTCTTGTATTTGGAAAGGTGTTTTTTCCTTTTCGGAAAAATAATTTCTTTCCGGGGCGGGGCTGTTTCCCTTACAGAGATCAATAAAATTAGGAGCTGTCGCCTTCCTCTTCGACAGCTCCTATGGCTC
>JAFOZC010000249.1 GCA_017391305.1 Oscillospiraceae bacterium
AAAAAACTGCCCCATTGGAAGAGAGTGTCTTCCAATGGGGCAGGGCTTATGGGTTATTTCAGCCGATCGAAGCCTTGCAGGATGGGCTTAGCCTGCGAAGTAGGCCTTGGCGCTGTCGGAGTAGGCCATGAGAGCCTTGCAGAGATCACCGAGCTCCTTGGTCTTGCCGTTTCCATAGGTGTCGGCACTGTATCGGAGGGTGTGGGAAACAGGCTCGCTTCCATGGAAGATCCGAACCGAAACCACACTGCGAAGCTCTGCGGCTAAGAGACCGTCAAAGGAAAAGGCATAGTAGCCTTTCTCCGCATTATAAACCGTTGGCTTTGTAACAATGGCCGACTTAGGCTGGCCGTCAAGTCCCTCGTAGCTCACATGGAGAAGCAGGTCGTTGACATCCCCCACAAAGGAGGTGGGAGCAAAGACATATTTCAGCTCTACCTTGGTCTCTAAGTTCAGGGCCTTTCCTACCCATGTGACAGGAGGGTTCTTCAGATCCTGCAAGGTCACATCGGTGTTACCAAAGGCGATCGTCTCCATATCGGACAGATAGGATCTGTGGAGCTCTGTCATGGCAGCATCTGCAAGGGCATCCATGCGGTAGGACTTGTAAATCTGGGCCTTAGTGCCGTAACGGAGCAGGTCTGCACAAAGGGTTTTCAGTTTTTTGGGACGGGTGGCATTGTTCAACTGAGAATAGGCATAGGATGCTATGCTGTACTCGTCTACCGGGGAGTAATACCCCTGCCCGTTCTTACTGCCGTAGAGGGTGGAACGGATGGTGTCGTTCATCTGCACAGCATTGAGTCCTTTCAGGGTAAAGTAATAGTAATCCCCGTTCTCCACCGGCTCCATTCGGACCGTGGTCGTGCCTGTCTGCTCCTCCCCTGTGTAGGTGTCAATGACAGACTCCACATAAACCGTATCCATAGCATAGCCCTCCAAGGCAGCCTTGGGAATCAGGAAATTCACGGAAATATCGCTTGCCAGATTCAGACTATGATTCAGCTTCAGCCCCGAATCCTCCACAAAGGGACTAACAGGCAGGCTCTCCTCCGGGCCTACATAAATATAATCTACAAGGATCTCACCGGGAAGCCCTTCCGCATCGGCCGTGAAGTCGTGGAAGCCCACGGAAATTCCGCTAACGGTTCCGGCCTTATCGAAGGTACTTGTGGGGAAGCCGGAAACAGAGGCATTGGCATCCATATCCTCTTGGGTGAACAGAGGGATGGTTACAGTATGATATTCGCCGTCGGAGACAAAGTCCTTTCCTAAGGGATAGGCTCTGTCATAGGTTTTGACCGTGGTTCCGTCCCGGGTTTTGTTGTACCACAGACGGATAAAGGGATCTGCGTTGTCAGCACCTCTCAGATTGTTCATCTTGTAGCGTATCTGGACATACCGGGCACTGTCGGGCTTGTATTCCAGTGGGGTAGCTCCACCGGAATAAGGACTGATAGAAACGTCCTTTTTATTGGTTCTGTCCCAATCGGAAACTGTGATCTCCAAGACGCCTTCCGCCCGATTGACTGTATGGGGAATGTTCACACCCTTGCGAGTGGTCGTCCAACGGGTGGTTCCGTCGAAATTACTGCCGCCGTACTTGCTCTGGGTGTAGTACCGATCCCGATCTGCATCTGTATCCCCAAAGTCAAAGAACAATTCCGGTGCCTCCGGGGTCTTTTCTGTAAGATGCAGGGTGAAAGAGCCTATGTCCAAAACAGTACCCTTGGCGGTTTTATATCGGATCTTTACAGCGTAATCACCGGGCAGGTCGGCATTGTAGCCGGGATCGAATTCAAACCAATATGTTCCGGGATTCTGATCATCCCGTGAGCAGTGGAAAATCTCCCCGGAGCCTGCAAAGGCATCGAAGGAATATTTCACACGGATATCCGCCACGAGGAGGGAAATCAAATCATTGCGATTGATTCCCGTTTCTGCATAATAGTCCCTGTGTCCCGTCCATGACAGAGACATAGCAGAGGGGGTTTCCTCGACTTTATAGAGTCTGAGCTTCACATAATCTAAGGTGCTGTTGAGCTTCTCCTTGCTCATCTTGGAAATGCCCCATCCATTTTCCTTATCAGGGCTTCCGTCCCTGTACATGGGATAGTAGCTTCCGTCCAGATATCGGTAGATCACAAAGCTTCCGTCAGGGAGCTTGTCCATCCAGATCGCCCAGGTATTCTCCTCCAGCTGTTGGCTCATAGAAGCCCAGGAATTGTACAGACCTGTGGCAGAGAAGCTGTCCCCCTCTGCAAAGGTCATGGCATGTCCCTTGGCAGGGGAGCCCCAATAATCTCCCTCTCCCTTGCGGATCTTCACCCTGTCATAGTAGGTAGTGGTGGCAGAGGGTACAGCGGCATCTGCCTGTTTCCCCTCCCCCTGGGCTTTGATGTTCCATTGTACCAAGCGTCTCTGGGAGTCGGAGAAGAAGTAGTCGGTTCCGTCCGTCAGGGAGGGAAGTGCGCTGGACACTCCACCATTTATGGCATCGAAGGACAGAGCCTGTCCCACCTTGTTATCCACAAAAATATAGGGAGCATAGGACGTGCCGATGGAAGAAGCCTTGGTATAGCGGTAATAGAGTTCCGGGTCCTTTACGGGATTTTCTCCCTTTTGAGGCGTTTCCTTTCCGAGGGTCATGGGATTACCGCCCCAGCTCAGGAAGTCATAGCCTGTGAAGGGCTTCCGATAGAAAACACCCTTTTCCCCACTGTAGCCTACGGTTTCGGAGCCTGCGTAGTAGATCTCACCGATATAGGGAGCCCAGCCCAAATAATTGTTGTAGTATCTATGCTGATTCAAGGTTGCACCCAGAGTCTGATTGCTGAAGGCCACAGAGGGAGCTACCACCTTGGCTAAGGCTGTATGATTGTCAATGCCGTGGTGGGGAATTTGTAACACATCGGACTTGAGGACAGAGGGGTCATACATCGCCATGAGGGTCGCATCTGCCTTTTGCAGGTCTCCTGTTAGAAGAACCTTCTTCCCGTCTAACTGAACCTGCAATACTGCGGAAATATTATTCTCGTGAGTATAGGCAACACAAGAGCTGTCATTCAGAATCAGCTTGTTACTGCTGTTGGGCTGGTAGCGATCCTCTGCTGTGTAGAGCACATCGAAACGGATGCCGGAAACAGTGAAATACTCTCCCGTATGAGGCTTGTGATACTTCACGTCGGGGAACAGCTTTGCCGCATACTGTATAAAATTGAAGGTATCACACTCGATGTCAAAGTTATACAGAATATTCTTTAACTCAAATTCCGTCCTGTATTTCTTCAGAAAACGGGGAAAGCCTGTGACGTGGTCGCTGTGGGGGTGGCTGATATACCAGGTATTAATGACCATTCTCTGCCCCTCCGGAACACCGGTAATGGAGCGCATGAGGGCATACATTTCCTCACAAGCACGGTCTCCGTTTTGGTTGGAACTGCCTCCGTCTATGATAAACAGGCTGTTGTCCGACATTTTCATCAAAAGCATAGATCCGGCACCGCTGCGATATTGCGTGATCATGTTCGCAGGGGAGGACAAGACATAGCCATCGTGGGACTGGGAAAGAGAACACAGATACAGCTCCGTGGGACTGTTGCCTGTGGGGGCATAATCGTACAGTCCGAGGGTGTCCTTGTGATTGTCAACGATGATCCTAACCTGATTCAAGTATTGAAACAAGGCCACATATACAGAATGGGAGCCGTCCTTGGCTAAAAATCTGCCGAAAATATTCTCCTTGATATTTCCCAAAAGCTTTCTGGAAAAAACCTTTGTATAGCCGCTGTCTAAAAGCTTATTTACATAGTCATTGAACTCCACCTTGTTGGTATTGGTAATGATGCACATTTTAGACTGCACAGAGGTATCCTCTAAGGTCGCTCCCCGTCCGCAATCATAAAGCATCCAATTGGAAATATTCCCTCCAACGTAGGCGGGAACGTTCACATCGCTCACAGAGACAGCACGGCTGTTCCCCATTGCAAGGGTCACAGGGAACGCAGACAGGAGCAGTGCGGCTGTCAAACAAAGTAAGAGTCCTGTTCTCAGTATTTTTTTCATAGAAAAACCTCCCGTTTTCGTTCTTACTGATTTTTTATCCAACGGTTTCGCCTCTTTGCCAAGAAATATGATATCATAGGGAAAGGGAAAAAACAACATTTTTTACACCCTTCCACACCCTAAACAACTGCCCCATTGGAAGAGAGTGTCTTCCAATGGGGCAGGGCTTATGGGTTATTTCAGCCGATCGAAGCCTTGCAGGATGGGCTTAGCCTGCGAAGTAGGCCTTGGCGCTGTCGGAGTAGGCCATGAGAGCCTTGCAGAGTTCGCCCAGCTCGCCGGACTTGCCGTTGCCGTAGGTGGAGGCAGAGTACTGCAGGACAGAGCTTGCACGCTTACTGCCGTTGTAAACTGCGGCATTGACGACCTGTCTCAGCTCAGCCGCCAACAGATCGCTGAAGTCGAAGGCGTAGTAGCCCTTGGCGGCATCATATACCACAAGCTCCTTCACGGTGGCGGTCTTTGTCGCACCGTTCATATCGGTATAGGTGATCTGCAGGGACAGATCGCTACGGTTGCCGGTGAACTTACTCAGATCCACGATGTAGCGGATGGCTACCTTGGAGTCCATGATGAGAGCCTTGCCTGCCCAAGTCACAGTAGCATTGGCCAGCTCGGCGGTGGTCTTATTGACATTGTCGAACTTCACATTGTTGAGGTTGGTCAGATAAGCCATATCCATATCGGTCATGTAGGCATCTGCAAGGAATTCGGTGCGGTAGTCCTTGTAGGACTGAGCCAGGCTGCCGTAACGGAGCAGGTCAGCACAGAGCTTCTTCAGCTTTGCACTGCTTGCGCTGTCAGCCAATCTGGAATAGGCATAGGTAGAAACACTGTAGAAGTCCTGCTCGGAACAGTACAGAGTTCCGTTCTTCACACCGTAGAAGGTGGACATGATGGAATCACCGACCATGACCGCATTGATGCCCGTGAAGGTGAAGTAGTAGTAATCACCACGGTCTACAGGATACAGGCGGACAGTCTCGCTACCCATGTTGGAATTGCCGAAATAGACTTCGTAAATGCACTCCATATACGCAGTACTCATATCGAAGCCTGCCAGCTGTGCCTTGCTGATGGCATAGTTGATGGAAATATCACTTGCCAGATTCAAGGAATGCATGATCTTCAGCTCATCCATAAGGACGGGCTTGGTGTTGATTTGCTCATAGCCGCAGACACACTTGCCATCGGCAAAGCTGTGGTTCTCGGTGTAGCTGAAGCTACAGTTCTTACACTGAGCCTTATGCTGCTTGCTGTCGACACTGCTGTAGCTGTAGCTGTGTCCCTGAGCGGGAACAATCTGCTGTGCTACGATAACGGTATTACAGACGGAGCAGTGCTTGCCCTCGGTCTTGCCCTCGGTGGTGCAGGTAGGAGCAACGGCCTTGTCGATGACCTCGGTATGACCCTTTGCAGGGATCGTCTGCTGTGCTACGATGACGGTATTGCAGACAGAGCAGTGCTTGCCCTCGGTCTTACCGGCAGTGGTGCAGGTTGCGGCAACTGCCTTGTCAATCACCTCGGTGTGTCCGGTGGTGGGGATCGTCTCACTCTTGGTAGCCTTGCAGGAGGTGCAGGTGAAGGTCAT
>JAFOZC010000250.1 GCA_017391305.1 Oscillospiraceae bacterium
GATGGGAGTCTCACCCATGCCGCCGATTCCGTAGAAAACGGCGCCTACGGTATAGGAGATCCCTCCTGCCGGCATATATCGGAAGCAAGGGATGCCCATAGCGAGCGCCCTGTAAGGACAATACACCATCCCAGAAGGATGTACAGTGTCATAGAAAACTCCTCCTTCTTGATGCGGTGGGAAGTATCGCACAAGAAGGAGGAGAAATCAACAAGCCCCGGGATATTGTTATAAAGAATATGCGTTATGCAACAGGCAATCGGAAAAATTGCAGTCAAATCAGCATATAAGCCCTACTCTTTTCCCGGAAGGAGACGAAGCTCTGACGGATATGCTCCCGATTCTCTTATGCGAAGTATGCTCTCGCACTGTCGGAGTAGGCAAACAGTGCTTTGCACAGCTCTAAGAGATCGCCGCTCTTGCCATTGCCGTAGGTATCGGGGCTATATTGCAAAGTGGCGGAAACAGGGCTATCTCCTGCGTAGATCTGAGCAGATACCACTGCTCGCAGCTCTGCGGCAAGGAGGCTGTCCACAGTAAAAGCGTAGTAGCCTAAGCGAGGATCATACAGCACGGGCTCTGAGACAGTGGCGGTCTTTGTATTCCCGTATGCATCGATATAAGAGATCCCCAATGTCAGTATGCTGACATCTCCCTGATAGGCAGTAGGGTCGAATACCAGCTTAAGGGCAATCTTGGACTCCAAATTCAGGGCCTTACCCACCCATGTAACGGGTGGGTTGGGAAGATCGCTCAGTACTCTGTTGTGATTGCCGAAGGTCACAGTATCCAAATCGGACAGATAGGCCCTCTGCGTAGCTGTCATGGCGGTATCTGCAAGAGCATCTGTACGATAGCCCTTGAAGATCTGTGCCTTGGCGCCGTAGCGGAGCAGGTCTGCGCACAGGATCTTGAGGCTCTCCGGGCGGTTCGGGTTGTTCATCTGGGAATAGGCATAGGTGGCAACGCTGTAGATATCCACGGCAGATGCATATAGCTGTCCCTCCTTGGTACCGTAGAGGGTGGCTACGATAGAGTCATTCATCTGAACCGCCGTGAGTCCCGTAAGGGTAAAGTAATAATAATCCCCCTTTTCCACAGGCTTCAATTCCACGGTACGAGTACCCGTCTTCTCATTTCCCACAAAGGCATCCAAGATGCATTCCACATAGACAGAATGGATATCGAAGCCATTGAGATCCTGTTTCGGGATCACGAAGTTGACCGATATGTCGCTTGCCAGATTCAATGTATGCGCTAACTTGACATTGGGAAGCGCTACAGGCTCGCTATGCTCCCTTGTGCCGCAGATACATTTTCCCTCCGCAAAGCTGTGAGCTTCCACGGAAGTGTACCCACAGCCCTCGCAGAGTGCGGTATGGGTCAGCTCCGTGATATCGGTATAGCTGTAGCTGTGTCCCATAGGAGGGATCGTCTGACGGGGAATCAAAATTTCATTGCAGGTACTGCAATGAGAGCCCTCGGTCAGACCGCTTTGGGTGCAGGTGGGAGCAACCGCCTTGTCCACGGTCTCCCTATGTCCGCAGGGTGCCACTTCCCTGCTGTAGCTGTCTGCGCATTTCGGACAGGTGAAGACATTCTGACCCATTTCGGTACAGGTCGGTGCTTTCGTTTCGCTAAGATACGTGTGAAACTCCCCTTGGGTCGGCACATAGACACGGAATGCGCCTCGAATCTCCCCAAGGGTGGCATTTTCCACAGAGCCGCCCTCGGCCCTGCTGATGTTAAAGGCGCGGATCGTGTCATCTCCCCACCACTCAGGTGTCACGATCACATAGGGCTCATTGGTAGTTCCATACCTGTCCTCACTCTGGGGATGATCGGTATACCAGCCAACAGGGCCATAGCTCCAGCCCTCTGCCAGAACAAGGACAGAGCCCACAGGGAGCTGTTCCCTTGTGAATCTTGCGCTTGCACAGGTATGTTTGCTGTTGTCTCCGTTTGTAATGGGAGAATGGTAGGAGGCTCTGTCTGTGGGACTCCAGTAGGCACCCTTTCTGATCCCAAGGTCGAGCTGTGTGTATCCCGATGTGGGAATATTCCCCGTCAGTTGCGAGGATGTCACAGCAAAGGGGACATCGTAGGCATGTTTCACCGCCTCGACCAGCAGGAGCTTCTCCTCGGCGGTCACGGTCTCCGGGGCATAGCTGATGTGATCCGGGCTCAGGCCTATGAGGGATCGCAGGAACATCAAGCCCGTCATATACCGACCCCCATAGGTGCTCATGTGGTAGCCGTCACGGGTCAGGGTATCCCCCAGAAGGGACGTTCTTGCATTCTGCACCGCCGTTCCCGAAGGAATGATCACATCAAAGGCATCATTGGTGCAGATCTTGTTCTGTGTTGCCGACAGGATCCTATTGTACATCGTCATTTGATCGTTGCCGTAGTATAAGGGGAAGGCCGCCTGAGTGCAATCCTGCTGATATGCCCAGGTCATGTGCCATGCCAGTTTGGTAGAGGGATTGCGGTTCGGATTGCTGTCCGCCTTCAGCAGGTTCTGCACATAGTCGATCAAATAGGAAAGATTTTCATTATAGCTGCTCTCCACACCGCTGACACTGTGATTCTCCTGGAGAACCACATAGTCCCAGCTTCTGTCTGTCAGTGCGGTACTGATTTTATAGTTTCCCGTCATTTTCCAAGTTCCGCTGTCGTTAAAGTAGTACAGATAGGCAGGGGCGTCTGTGGAGGCATTGCTTGCATGCTTCTGCACAGAGCAGTGAGATATGTACAGATTGGCAAGTGCAAGCCTTTCGACCCCCAGATCCCGTGCGCTGTCCCATGCATACCACAGGGCATCGGTGGTGTAGCTGTTGCCGATGACGAGGATCTCCAATTCCCCGTCTCCGTCCACATCCCGAGACTCTGTGCGGTAGCCAACAGGCCGCAGACTAAGCTCTAGCGGCCCGTCCCAAGCCAGAAGGGAAAGTCTGCAGTGATCGGTCTCCAGCCCCACTGCCTGAGACAAGGTCTCGAAGGGAAGGACCGTTGTGTAAGTACCGCTTGGGAGGCTGAGGGTGATCTCCCAGCCCTCTAAGCCTCTGCGGAAGGCAACAGACCATTGCACATCGCAGAAGGCGGCATATTGCAAGCCTCTATTGCTCAGCAGCTCCCTATCCGTGATCCCGTTCAGGCAGAGGCTGATCTTCCCGTTCCGAAAATCGAAAACAAGTCCAAAGGCGCTGTCCACAGAGTTGGCAGACCCAAAGGTCAGCGCAAATTTGGTACTACCGCTGACCGTCAGGGAATTGCGGTAGTTGCTCACATCGTCAAAGTATAATGTCAAGCCGTCTAAGTCCAGATCCTGTGACAGCTTGATCCCCGTAAGAGGGGTAGCCTCCCGAAAATCAAGGTGCATCCCCTGTTCCCGAATATGCTCACTCACAGACAGGCTTCCCCTTGTTTGCCCTATGTCTTCCGGAGCAAAGAACCGCAGCTCCTCTGCCACGCTTCCCCAGCCCACCAGATCAAAGGAGAGGCTGGGCTTTCCACCTGCCGCAGTCAGGTAGGCATAGCATTTCCTGTGATCGAAGTCTCCAGGGAAAGCCATTTCCTCTTCTGAAGCTTCTGCACGGAATGCATATCCGTCCACAAGGAGACTGATGGAATAGTTTCCGTTCTCCTTCTTGAAAAGCTGTATGCACCAATCCTTCCCCTCCAGCGAGTCGGCTGTCAGAAGCGGGCTTTGGAAAAGCGCTGTACTGTCCGAGGTTAGCTGTGCCGCAGTTCCCGGACTTTGTTTAGCCTTATAGACCGCGCCCTTTGCGAAGTCGAAGATCAGACCGAAGCGGTTTCGCTCATAACCACCGGGGCCGAAGGACAGGGCGATGGTAGCGGCCTCGGAGGTTGCTATGTTGTTGACATATCCCGTAAGGTTGGAAAAATGCAAGGATACATTCTCCAGAGACAGAGGCACCTTGATACCCTCCCCTACCGTCGTAACCGCTTGGTGGAAGGAGAAACGCAGACCCTTTCCCGAAGGGGACTCCTCCACCTGCAAGTATTTGATCCAATTTTGCGTCGCAGTGTTGACCTCATGGGGCGTGCCGTTCCGTAGCAGTGCATGCTCTGCCTTGACTATGTTCACACCCTCCCAAGCTGTGCCTGTACCGACGATCCCATAGACACCTATGCTGTCATAGGGAAGGGTGACGGTGAACCGCTCCAGCTCCTGTCTGCTGCCCCGACCCAAAACCTCACCGCTCAGAAGGTCGGTAAGGACAAAGCTGTCGTATTTTCCCAGCTCCATAACATCAAAGGGTACGGTAACGGTAGTGGTCACCGCCTTCCCGTCAGCGTTATGATTCCCCAAAATCAGGATACCGGTATTGTCCCCATACCGCCCATAGGCCTGCAGATGCAGGTCACCTGTGGTTTCCACCTTGCAAATATTGGTATCACGGTGGTTCTGCGGCATTTGCTCAAAAACATGGGGATATTCTCTGCGAATGCGGATCAGCGCCTTTAGCTGTTCGAAGAACTCTCTGTTGTGTTGGAAGGTGAGCTGCGCCCAATTGGTCTGATCGAAGTAAAGACGAATGCCCGAATTGGTAGAGTTGAACTCCTCGCCCAGATACCAAATGGGTATGTAGGAGGAAAAAATGCCCTGATAGCCCACATCCAGAAGATTCTTCTTAAAGCCGTAATAATAGCTGTCGTGATTGCTGAAGCTATAGCTGTAATAGCGGTATTTGCCACCTGTCCCCGCCTTCTGCTGGGAAGGTGTGCCGGATAGAGTGCCGTTCTTGACTGCATCTACAATATTATTCCCTTCATCAATGAAGAACTCCCGATCATCCTTCTGATGATCGCCCACAGCCAGCCACGTTTCCGTGTAGCTCCGATAGTCCATAACACCGTACAGCTCCATGTCGAAGGCATTGCTCCGTTCGTTCACGGTTTCTGCAATGATCACAGGATTCCGTCCCGTTGCACGGATAGCGGCTCGGTGCTGGGCGCAGATGGAGCTGCCTGCATATTGGGGCTCACAGTCATAGAGCACACCGTCTACATTGGTTTTGCTAACAATATCCACCAAGGTGTTTTGGAACCAAGTGCGAAGCTCTCCGTTGTTCCAGTCCCATGCCTTGCCGTTCCACAGATCCTTCCCTGTGTACCATTGCGGATGCTCCAAATACAGAGGAGAATCTGCGGTCGTTCCCCATGTGATCACATTGAAAATAACATAAATATTCCGCTTATGGGCTTCCTCTACGAAATCCGCCAGCTTCTGCCACCCCTGTTCGTAGTCTTGACAGCCTGTAATCGCCGGATCAATGGTTTGCACGCCCTTATTGGTGTAATGATTGCCTGCCTTACCGTCATTGGTGATACCCGGCTCACACAGAGAGGTGAGCCAAATGCAGTTCACTCCCGTTTCCGCAATATGATCCAGAACAGAAACCGCCCCATCCAAAGTGCCTTCCTTCGTAATACGGGGGATGTTCACCTCCATCATAATGGCAGAGCTGAACCACTCAGGGGTGCCGTTTTCATCGGTAGCCGCCTGTGTCACAGGGACATGGGCAGGAAGGAGCTTGCTGTTATCAATATATCTCTGTGGGAAGCGATTCACAATACCGCAGAGTCGGATATTCAGGGTAGTGCCGTTCTGCCCAGACATAAGGTGAAGCATGCAACGGTTCGGGTCAAAGCCCTCGTAGGCACAGACTACAGAATACGGGATCTCGGCACTGTAGGATTCTCCCGCTATGCAGAGGCTTAGGGCATAGACACCGCGGTCTGTGTCAGCAAACTCCACATACCATTCCTTCCCGCTCATCCGATCATAGGTGAAGGCTGAGCCTGAAAACAGGGGCTCTCCCACAGGTGCCACACGATCGGTACGGACAGTGCCGTTCTGAACCTCCGCTTTGGCGGCATAGATCCGCCCTGCCTTAAAGTCGAAAATCAAGCCGAAACAGCTCCGTACCAGTCCCCCTGTGCCGAAGGTCACTGCAAAACGGCCGTTTTGCTCCGGCACTGCGGTACTGAGCTGAGAGAAGTGGATCCGCAGACCCTTCAGGCTCACCGGCTCAAGCATTGCCTCGGTGACGGAATGGGCGGCATTTGTAAAGCGGTACATAAGACCCTTGCCGTCACTGCTTACACTGAGCCATTTTGCCCAATCGGAAAGCGTACCGCTGAAATTCCCCGTCCCTGTAAGCAGGGTGTGAGAAAGTGTGGGAACGATCGGTCTGGGAATTTGCGCCCAGCTCTCCAGAATCAGGGAAAACGAAGGCAAGCCCTCCTGTGCCATAATGCCGAATTGGCAGTTGGTAGGATCATAATCCCCCTGCTCCACCGTAGCGCTGTCTATGGGTGCAGAGACAGCTGCGCCCCCTACCCTAAGCGTGAGGGTATAGGTGCTGTGAAATTCCTTGGAAAGACTCAGACTCCAAGGCACATCTCGCAGGGATGCCGCCTTAAGGAGCGGACTTGACAACAGCACATCCCCAACCGGAGTCAGGGAAGCGCCGGAGGCCTGTGCCGCCTGTACCGTTCCCGCACCGGGATTCAGGATCAGGCCGAAGGCAAAGCGCTCATATTCCCCCTTGCCGAAGCAAATGGCAAAGGTGCCGGGGCTGTCGGCAGTTTCCTTGTGGTTCCGAAAACCGCGAAAGGCCAAGCGAAGGCCGTCAAGGGAAACCTTCCGAGAAATTCCCTCGAACACTGTGCCTACCGCCTTTGTGAAGGTGAAGCGTAAACCCTGTTCTACCTCCTGAACCTGTAGATATTTCGCCCAGTGGCCAACGGTTTTCCGCAGAGTATTCCGTCCTGCACGCAAAGTGGTGTCTGCCAAAGTGGGACAGTGAACCACCGCCGCCTCATGATCCTCTGCCGTAGGGGCGGAAATAGGGGGTATATACCCACCGTCCCCCTCTCCTGCCACGGCCGCTGTCACGGGACACAGCAGAGCGCAAAAGATAGCCAGCAAAAGGACAATGGAAATCGCAGATCTCATTTCAATTCCTCCCAAAAAGTATTCTTCCATTATTATACAAAAGTTTGGAAATAAATACAAGAATCATTCCACCAAACTCCCGCATCCTTCCCTTGTGCATGAAAATGCTTCGGGAAAACTCCCCCGTGTCCTACCTGCCGACCCTACAGTGGTCTGTGCAAATACGATCAGACCGATAAGCAGAAATTTATCGCTCCGTCTACCGATGCCCACCAGGTCCTTGGCTCTCCCTCCGGGAGAGCTGGCGCGAAGCGCCTGAGAGGGCTCACTGCACCGATTCTACCTACAAACGATCCACAGAACCACCGCACTGTTTCCTTGTACGAACTGCATTCCTCCACGTACTGTCTGCACATCCCTCTCCCCCTCCCTTCGGGAGGTACCTCTCCCGGAGGGAGAGGCAAGGGCTGTGTGCAAACTTA
>JAFOZC010000251.1 GCA_017391305.1 Oscillospiraceae bacterium
GATGCCTCCAATGGTTTTGGCTATACAATATAACGTGTACTGAACAACGCAAATGTCCTTGAAAGCCAAGGCTTTCAGGACTGTTATGCGTTGTTCAAGTGCAGGGATTTTTGCGTTTTTGCCGCAAAAATCCTTGCACCTTTCCACCGAGTATAAAGATACTCGGTGGAAAAAACACAGTGTATAAAGTCTGCAAACCTATAAAAACGGCTGATAAAGCCGTTTTTATAGGTCCCCACAGCATGGCTGTGGGGAATAAGTCGCAAGGGCGACTTATTCAG
Source organism: Oscillospiraceae bacterium (assembly GCA_017391305.1). Taxonomy (GTDB): domain Bacteria; phylum Bacillota; class Clostridia; order Oscillospirales; family Oscillospiraceae; genus JAZOXB01. The sequence goes on from JAFOZC010000251.1 coordinate 282, forward strand.
CAGACTTTATATAGGATATGCCCCCTTGGTGGGGGCAATTCCTTTTATTTTATTCGGGGATATCCTTCATGGTCAGGCTGATGCGGTGGCGCTTTTCGTCTACCTCCAGAACGGCGACCTTGACCACATCACCGACACTGACTACCTGAGAGGGGTGCTTGATGAACTTGTTGCACACACGGGAAATGTGTACCAGACCGTCCTGATGGACACCGATATCGACGAAAACACCGAAGTCGATGACATTACGGACAGTGCCTGTGAGAACCATGCCGGGCTTCAGATCCTTCATTTCCAGCACATCGGTGCGGAGAATGGGAGGAGGCAGCTCGTCACGGGGGTCTCTGCCGGGCTTGCTCAGCTCCTTGGCAATATCCCGCAGGGTGGGAATGCCAACGCCGCAGGCCTCGGCGGCCTTATCCGCTCCGTAGGCTTCCATACGGGCGGTAAGCTCGGACAGCTTCCCTGCGGCTACATCGGAAAGGGCAAAGCCGCAAAGCTCCAGAAGCTTCTCAGCCGCCTCATAGCTCTCCGGGTGGACACCGGTATTGTCCAGGATCTGCTTGCTCTCCGGCACACGGAGGAAGCCTGCCGCCTGCTCATAAGCCTTGGCACCCAGCTTGGGAACCTTCAGCACCTGCTTGCGGGTGGTGAAAGCACCGTTCTCCTCACGGTAGGTGACGATATTCTTGGCAGTGGTGGCATTCAGACCGGAAACACGGCGCAGAAGGGAGGCAGAGGCCGTATTCAGGTCTACACCCACGGCATTGACGCAGTCCTCTACCACCCCGGCAAGGCTCTCGTCCAGACGCTTCTCCGGCAGGTCATGCTGATACTGCCCCACACCGATGGCCTTGGGGTCGATCTTTACCAGCTCTGCCAGAGGATCTTGCAATCTTCTTGCAATGGAAACCGCAGAACGGAGGTTCACATCATATTGAGGGAATTCCTCTGCCGCTAACTTAGAGGCAGAATAGACAGAAGCACCTGCTTCGGAAACGATCATATAGCTGACACCCTTGACCCGTGTCAGAAGCTCGCAGACCGCATTCTCTGTCTCACGGGAGGCAGTGCCGTTGCCGATGGCAATATGCTCCACCCCATGCTTGCGGATCAGGTTTGCCAAGGTAACGATGGCTTCCTCCCGCTTATTCTTGGAGAAGGTGGGATAGACCACGGCGGTGTCCAGCACCTTGCCGGTGGCATCTACTACGGCACACTTACAGCCGTGGCTGTAGCCGGGATCTAAGCCCAAGGTCACATGTCCCTTCACAGGAGGCTGCATGAGCAGGGGGCGAAGATTCAGGGCGAAATTGTGGATCGCACCTTCGTTTGCCTCGTCTGTGAGGGCGGTACGCATCTCACGCTCCATGCTGGGGGCAATGAGGCGGTCATAGGCATCCTCTGCGGCGGCACGGACAAAGGCTGTCCCCTTTCCTCCGGGGATCAGCACGGCACGGCGGATGCAGATGAGAGCCTTCTCCCGATCTACCTCTACGGAAACCTTCAGGAAGCCCTCTCGCTCGCCACGGTTCATGGCAAGGACCTGATGTCCCTGGGTTTTTGCCAATGCCTGAGAGAAGTCAAAGTAGAGACGGTAAACCGCACCCTCTTCCTCCTTGTCCTTGACCACGGCACTGCGAACCACAGCCTGCTTCTGCATGAGCTTGCGCAGCTCCTTGCGGATGGATGCATCGTCGGAGATCATTTCCGCAATGATGTCGGAGGCACCTGCCAGAGCTTCCTCTACGGTATTGACTCCCAGATCGGGGTTTACATAATCCTGTGCCAGCTCTTCCGGCTCCGCCATATCCTTGGCCTGAGAGAAGATCTGCTGTGCCAGAGGCTCCAAGCCCTTCTCCTTGGCGATGGTCGCACGGGTACGGCGCTTGGGCTTGTAGGGTCTGTAGATATCCTCTAACTCCGAAAGGGTCTTGGCATTGTCCAGAGCAAGGGACAGCTCCTCTGTCATTTTCTCCTGAGAATCAATGGATTTGCGGATCTCCTCCCTACGCTGTGCCAGATTCCGCAGGTATTGCAGACGGTCTGCCAGAGTACGCAGGGCGGTATCGTCCATAGCTCCGTGGAGCTCCTTGCGGTAACGGGCGATAAAGGGGATGGTGTTGCCCTCGTCTAAGAGGACAATGACATTCTCAATATGCTTGGGGTCTTTGTTCAGCTCCTGAGAGAGCTGAGAGATGATTTCTTGCATGGTTTACATAACTCCTTTATTAAAGGCCTGCCTTCTGCAGGATCACGGGGACATTGCGTTCTGCGCCGATGGCCATGATGTGGACACCGTCACAGAGATCACGGCTCTTGATCTCAGCGATCAGCTCTGCCGCCATGTCGATACCGGCGGCCATAGGAAGACCCTTGACCCCCTTCTCCTTGCCCTCCTCAGCGGCGGCGGCAAGACGGTCGATCATCGCCTGAGGAACTTCGATACCGGGGATATTCTCGTTCATATAACGGGCCATGCCGGCGGCCTTCAGGGGGATGACACCTGCCATGACCTTGACCTTGATGTTGTTGCGAAGCACCTCGTTCATAAAGGTCTCCAGAGCCTCTACGGTGAAGATGCCCTGAGTCTGGACGAACTCTGCACCGGCATCTACCTTCTTCTTCAGCTTATTGATTTGGAGGAAGAGGGGGTCGTATACAGGGGTCACAGCGGCACCCTTGCAGAACTTGGGGGTGGAGGACAGGGCATTGCCGCCACAGTCCGTGCCGTTCTTTTCCATATTGCCGAGAAGCTTCAGGATGCCTACGGAATCCAGATCGAAGACGGGCTTGGAGCTCTTGCAATCACCCACTGTGGGGTGGTCGCCGGTGAGCGCCAGAACGGTATCAATGCCAAAGGCGGCGGCAGACAGGAACTCTGCCTGAATGGCCATACGGGAACGGTCTCTGCCGGTCATCTGCAGGATGGGCTCGATGCCTGCCTGCTTCAGTGCGATGCACAGACCCAGAGAGCTTGCCTTCAGGCAGGCAGACTGCATGTCTGTCACATTCACGCCGTGGACACAGTCCTTCAGAAGAGCGGCGGTTTCCAGTGCTTCCTTAAAATCATAGCCCTTGGGGGGTGCCATTTCCGCAGTCAGGGCAAATGCACCTGCGGAGAATGCTTGTTGCAGCTTGCTCATTTCTTTGCCTCCCTTACATTCACGGTGAGAGGATAATTCCGGGAGCTGTGATCCTCCAGAGTTTCCTCCATTTTATGTAACTGACCCAGTGCCTCCAGACGCTTGTAGATCAAGATCCAGGCGCAGTCGTTGTTGGGGTCTACCTCGCACTTGCCGTTTCTCTGTCCGCCGCAGGGGCCGTTGACCAGAGACTTGGCGCACTTGGTCATGGGGCAGATGCCGCCGGTTTCTCCCAGCACGCAATCACCGCAGGTACGGCACATCTCATGGAAAATGCCTACACGCTCGGTCTGTCCCACGAAGAGGGTGTCATTGGCAGGATATACGGGGATCTTCACATTCTCTGCCACGGTCTGACAGCCGGAGCCGCAGGCCAGGGAGACCAGTGCCTCCGCACCTGCCGCCACCAGAGGCTTCAGCTCCCGGCGCAGGAGCATCTTGTGGCAGCTCTCATCGGGAAGGACGATGCCCACTACCTCGAAGCCCGCTGCTTCCAGAGCTTCCTTCATTTCGCCACATTCCTTCTCCCCACCGACGGCGCAGGCAGAGGCGCAGCTCTTACAGCCTACCAGGCCGACCTTCTGCACCCCTTGCAGCATGGCAAGGACTTTTTCAAAGGGTTTTGCTTTGGATACGATCATTGTTTGTTTCCTCCTATCTGATTATTTCGGTAGGATCACTCGGAACAGGGTCCCCTGTCCTTCTTCACTCTCTACCTCGATGACTCCCTGAGACAGCTCTATGATCCGCTTGACCATAGGCAGTCCCAAACCGTAGCCCATGTCTCGGTGAGAGGGATCCCCCTGATAAAATTTTTCAAAAATACGTTCCCGAACCTCTCGGCTCATGCCACAGCCCTCGTCCCCTACGGTGCATACCACGCACTCGGTCTGGTTCAAAAGCCGCAGGCTGATCTTTCCCCCCGGGGGACTGAATTTTATGGCATTGCCGATCAGGTTGCTCCAGACCAAGGTCAGCAAGCCCTGACTGGCACAGATGCTGACCTCATCCAGCTCTGCATCAAAGGTCAGCTCCTTCTTGACCCACTGCTCCTGAAGCAGTACCACCGCCTGCCGGATCTGCTCATCCAGACGGAAGCTGCTGTAGGCCTCTGCAAGGGACTTGTTCTCCAGCTTGGTCAGGAGGAGAATGTCTCCCACCAGCTTGGAAAGCCGACGGGTGCTGAGAAGAATATGATCCACATACTCCTCCTGCTCCTCTCTGCTGAGGGTGGGATCTTGCAAAAGCATGGCATAGCCCTCTATGGCAGTGAGAGGGGTCTTGAACTCATGGGATACATTGGCGGCAAAGTCATTGCTCAAGGTGGCAATACTGCCCAGCTCCTGTACCATAGCGTTAAAGTTGCGGAAGGTGGTCTGTACCTCCTCCATCTTGCTGGAATCGTAGACCCGAACGGCATAGTTCCCCTTGGCAACCTCCTTGGAGGCGGCATTGAGCTTCACCATAGGGGTCAAGATCCTGCGACCGACGGAGTAGCTCATAAAGCCGCAGAGGACAGTGGATACGGTGAGAAGGCTTGCCAAGGTAAGCAGACTCAGATCCTCTATGATCTCCTTGTTCTGTAGATAGTGCATCAGACTCAGCACACCCAGGAAGGACAGCAGTACCACAATGAACACAATGAGCCAGTAATACACCCTCATGCGGAGGGAATAGGAATTAGCCCTCACGGTGCTTCACCGCCTTATAGCCGATGCCCCGTACCGTGAGGATCTCGAAATCCTCATTACTGCGGAAGCGATCCCGAAGCCTGTTGATGTGGACATCCACGGTTCTCTGCTCCGTGGCAGAGTCGTAGCCCCAGATCTCATCCATAAGCTGTTGTCTGGTGAAGATCTGTCCGGAGGAGCTGAGGAGCTTGTACAGAAGCTGAAATTCCTTCTGGGGAAGCACCGCAGTCTGTCCCTTTTCCGTCACACTGAAGGAATCGTAGTCCAGCACAGTATCTCCCACGGTCTGCCGCCGCTCTGCCACCATTCTGGCTCTGCGAAGGAGGGCATTGACCCGAAGCACAAGCTCCTTGACATCAATGGGCTTGACCATATAATCGTCCGCCCCTGCGGTGAAGCCGAATTCCATATCTCGGAAGCCGTCCAGAGCGGTGATCATAAGCACAGGGATCTCGATCCCTGCCTGTCTGAGGGCCTTGACCAGCTCGTAGCCGTCCACACGGGGCATCATGATGTCGGAAATGATCAGATCGATATATTCCCGTTCCACAATTTCCAGTGCCTCCTGCCCGTCGCAGGCTCCCACTGCAGAAAAGCCTTTGTGGCTCAACACCCGACAGAATAGCTGTCTCAATGCGGCATCATCCTCTGCTACAAGGATCTTAAACACGAAATCCCCCCTTATACCCATTATTTTTAGTATTATATCACATTTTTTGAATTTTGGAAATAAAAAATACGAAAAATTCATAAACAGTTGATGTTGGGTTGACAATCGGGTGTTAGGATAAGGGTAAAAAAAGGGCATACTCTACCCAAAAGGAGGTTTCTCTATGAACGAAGAACAACGCAAGCAGTTGGAATTGGCACAGAGTGCGGATACCGACCGAATTTTTACCCTGCCCAATCTTCTCAGCTTCTTCCGTCTGGCACTGATCCCCGTGATCATCTACTGCTATGAGGCAAGGCTCTATGGCTGGGCGGTAGGCACCCTGATCCTCTCCGGAGCTACAGATGTCATCGACGGCTGGATCGCCCGTACCTTCCATCTGGTTTCCGATTTCGGCAAGGCGCTGGATCCCGTTGCCGACAAGCTGACCCAGGCCGCACTGCTTCTGTGCCTGCTTCCCACAAAGCTGTGGTGGGTGGTCGGTGTCATGGCCTTTAAGGAATTCACCATCGGCTTTCTTACCTACCGCACTCTGCGGAAAACCGGAAAGGTCTTCAGCGCAGGCTGGTACGGCAAGCTCTGTACCGTGGTCATCTATGCATCCCTGCTGGTGCTCATGCTGTGGCACACAGCTCCCTCCTGGTTCAAGGTGGCAGATGTGGTGCTGATCACCGGATTGATCCTGCTGTCCTTTGCCAAGTACTTTTCCTATTTCACCGGCATCCTCCGTGAGGCTAAGCTCCACGATCCCAAGGAGGCTGCATGAGACAGCGTGTGAAAAAATTCTTCCTGCTGCGAAGAGAGCGCATCGGCATCCGTCTGCGCTACGGACGGCAGAGGCGCTTCTTCCGCTGTCCTGCCTGCCGATTTCCCCAATCCGTCCCCATAGGCAGGGGGCAAAGCAAGCTGGTCTGCCCCCATTGCGGAGAAATCTTCCTGCGCAGAACCTGAAAATGGAACAAAGCTTTTCTTTTTCCGTCTAAAGGAATAAGAAAAGCTTTTCCGTCAAGAAAGGAGTCCTGTATGATGAAAGCACTTTCCCTTCTTTTGCTCGTTTCCCTGCTCTTAGGGCTTTGTGGCTGTGGCTCTCAGGCAGAGCCGGAAGATGTTCTTGCCACCCTGCCGCCCCAAATTTCCCCTATGTCCTGTGTGGATCTGCTGTCCGGACTCAGCCCCCGCACCGTGGAAGCCCGAACCCCGGATACCGCCCTTTCCGCTGCCATGGGCGAATTTGCAGTATCCCTACTACAGCATAGCTTCACAGCGGGAGAGAATACCGTTCTTTCCCCCTATTCCCTGTACTTAGCCCTGTCCATGGCGGCCAACGGAGCCGACGGAGACACCCTTGCCCAGATGGAAGCTGTTCTGGGGCTTCCCGTCCCTGCGCTCAATGCCTATCTCCTAAGCCTGCAAAAGCAGGGAGGCAAGGAGCTACTGTCTGCCAATTCCCTGTGGATCAGACAGGATTTCCCTGTGAAGGAGGACTTCCTCCAAAGCCTTGCGGATCACTATGAGACCCAAGCCTACAGCGCCCCCTTTACAGACAGCACCTTGGAGGAGATCAACCGTTGGATCGAGGGAAAAACCGACGGACAGATCCCCGGCGCACTGGACAAGATAGATCCCGATGCCATGATGTATCTGATCAACGCTCTGAGCTTCCGAGGCGCTTGGAAGAGCCCCTATTCCACCGACCGTATTATGGACGGCACTTTCTTAGGAAGCCGTGGGGAAGAGACCGCAGAATTCATGGGCGCCAAGGAAGGGATCTATCTGGAAGATGCCCTTGCCACCGGCTTTATGAAAGAGTACGAGGGAGGGCGCTACAGCTTCCTTGCCCTTCTTCCCAATGAAGGCGTCTCTTTGGAGGACTATATCGCCTCCCTCAGCGGAGACAGCCTGTCCCGAACCCTTGCACAGGCGCAGTACTGCAGTGTCAACACCATGGTACCAAAGCTCCGTCTGGAATGCAGTCTGGAGGCCGCAGAGGTTCTCGATGCTATGGGCATGAAGGAAGCCTTTACCATGAATGCCGACTTCTCCCGCATAGAGCCGGAGAAGCTTCTGTACATCAGCCGCATCCTTCACAAGACCACCTTGACGGTGGATGAAGCAGGTACCGAGGCAGGCGCTGTCACCGTCGAGGAATTTGCCCTGAAGAATTCCCCCATGAGAGAAAAGTCCGTTGTCCTGAACCGCCCCTTCCTCATGGGGATCTATGACAATGTGAACCACTGCTTCCTCTTCCTGTCCGCAGTGGAGACACTGAGCTAAGCGCTTCTGCCCTCTGCCTGTGAGCGCCGCCCCTCGGTGGAAAAACACAGTGCGTAAAGTCTGCAAACCTATAAAAACGGCAGATAACGCCGTTTTTACAGCTCCCCCTCCCCATTGCTCCAAGGAATCCGTCGCAAATACGATTTATTCAGCAAGTATTACATAAATATGCGGAAATACATCGTGATTTTCCCCCGACAAAAAAAGGCGGTGGAGAGCGGTAATTTTCCACACACAAGTGTCTCTGTTGCGTTTTCAGCAGAGACACTTGTTTTTCTACCAAAAACTTTTCTGTTTTTACCCCCCCCGAACGAAAATATTTGGTTTTTATCAACTAAGAGCAGAAAATTAGACAAAAAGAATTGACAGAAAAAGGAATTGCGTGTACAATATGACTATCGTGCAGAGTAGTTATATAACGATAATTCCAAAATAACTTTTCAACATACAGAAAGGAGCGTTCCTATGCCTCCCAAATCCAGAATTTCCCGTCAGATGATCGTTGACGGCGGTATCAGTGTTTTGCGCCGTGTAGGTATCCTGCATTTGAATGTCCGCGCCGTAGCCGCCGAGCTGAAGTGTTCCACCCAGCCTGTCATGTACCATTTTGCCACGATGGAAGAGCTGAAGGACGAGATCTACCGTCAGGTAGACGAATACCACACCAAGTATATCATGGATGTGGATTTCGAGCACAGCAGTAATCCCTGCATCGACATTTCCAACAACTATATCCGTTTTGCGGTGCAAGAGCCTCACCTGTTCCGCTTCCTGTTCCAGACCGACCGTTTCGCCAATGCCAACCTCATGGATCTGGTGCAGAGCGATTCCCTTGCCCCGGTATTTGAAAGCATGGCCCAAATGGTACAGCTGACCACGGAGCAGGCCAAAACCGTCTTCTCCGCCACCTTCCTGGCTGTCCACGGCATGGCAAGCCTCCTTGCAAACAACTCTATGGATTATAACGAAGAATTCTGCAGCTCCATTATGGAGAATATCTTCTGCGGTTCCATCGGTATGCAGAAAATGGGCTGGGAGGCCATGCTCTATCCCAACGGCGAGGGTCGCCCCGACCTGCCTCCCCCCTGGGAGCGAGAGAACGGCTGAGCCTCGGTAGCCCCATCCCCTGCCCCGGATCACATATCACGGTAGATCAAGCCTCCCCTGCAAAACACAGGTCAAGCACCTGCTTTTGCAGGGGAGTTTTTTCTCCCCCGATCCCTCGTCACGGGATCTTTTTTTTGTGCCGTTTCTTGGGAAACTCTCTCTATGTTTTTCTGGAATTCAGAAATTTTTTATTGACAAACGATATATTCTGTGCTATTCTCATAGACAAGGAGGCGATCTATATGTTGAAACGATCGGTTATCATCTCAGTTTGTTTCGTGATTTTCTTTGCTCTGGCGCTATTGGTACTGCAATTTTTGGCACCTCTCATAGTTTCCGAGTTCGCTCTGGCCAGAGGTCTGAATGCAGTGGTGGAAGCCTGTGTGCTATACACCTTCTACATATGTACCGTTCCGGCGGTAGTCGCTTTGTACGGCCTGTGGCAGCTCCTTTACAACATCCACAAGGGGATGATCTTTGAGAAGCGGAATCTTTGGCTCCTTGGGCTCTTATCCTGGTGCTGTATGGCTGTGGCGGTAGTCACCCTGCTGGCTTGTTATCACTTCAAGCCCTTCTGGCTGGTATTTGTGGCTATGGTTTTCATGTTCCTGATCCTTCGTGTTGTCCGTATTTGTATGGTGGCAGGAACAGAGCTGAAGGACGAGAACCGTCTGACCATCTGAGGTGAGTGCCTATGATTGTAATCAACTTAGATGTCATGATGGCCCGCCGCAAGATTTCCTCCGGCGAGCTTGCCGAAAGAATCGGCATCACCCCCGCAAATTTATCTATTCTGAAAACCGGCAAGGCAAAGGCCGTACGCTTCTCTACCTTAGAAGCTCTCTGCAAGGTCCTGCAATGCCAGCCGGGAGATATCTTGGAATTCCGAGAGGAGGATGAACCCTGTGAATGAACCCAATACCCCAATTCCCGAGAACAAGTTCCGCCTCTATCAACCTATGGCAGAAAACACTCCCCCGTCCCCTCCCCCCTATCACAACCCGGCATATTACCGCCTCCCTCTGAGGAGGGCGGCCTCTAAGAGGGACATGATCTTTGCCTGCATTTTCCTTGTTCTGAGCCTGCTTTGTGTGAATTTCTTCCTCTACGGACAAGCAGGGCTTGCCCTAAGTCCCGTAGCCATTGGGCTCTATGTGACCGGTGTGATCTACCTGTTCCCCGGGAAGCGGCATTTCGGCTTCTATCCCCTATGCTGTATGCTGTTGTATGTCCTGTGCGCCCTGACTTTGGGTGTTTCCCACAGTGGGAGCGCCAAATTCCTGGCCTTAGCCGCAATGCTCCTGCTGTCTGCTCTGACGGTGATGGATCTCATGGATCTGCGCAGACAGCGCCCCGGCAGGATCTATGCCACCTTTGACTGGCTGCGAGCCCTGCTGATCCTTCCCTTTGATAGTCAGGGCGACCTTTTCTTCGCTCTCTTCCACAAGGAGAGTAAGGGCGGAACAGAGGAGGAAGCCGGAAAAACAGAGAAACGGAAGCTTGGCCCTGCCCTTCTGGGCATCGGCTGTGCCATTCCTGTATTGCTCCTTGTCATTCCCCTGCTGACCAATGCAGACGCGGCCTTCTCCACCCTGTTGCGAAAAATCACCTTTGAAGGCGGCACAGAGCCCCTCTTTACCCTATTGCTGGGTCTCGGCCTGTTCCTGTTATATTTCGGACAGCACTTCGGCGCCGCCTATAAGGTCAAAGAGCCTGCCAATGCCGAGAACACGGGCAAGCCCATTGACACCACTGTGCTGGGAAGCTTCCTGGGAGTCATCGTCCTGATCTATGTGCTGTACCTGCTGTCTCAGCTTGCCTATTTCTTCAGCGCCTTTGCCGGTCTTCTCCCGGAGGGCTTCACTGTGGCAGAATATGCCCGTCAAGGCTTTTTTGAAATGGTGGCGGTGTGCCTCATTAATCTCCTGCTCATTCTTGTTACCCTTATGAAGGCAAGAAAGAATGAGGACGGAAAAGAGCCTGTGATCATTCGCATCTTTGCCCTGTTCCTGTGTGTCTTCTCCCTTGTACTCATCGCCACAGCCATTGCCAAGATGTTCCTGTACATTGACAGCTTCGGTATGACCCACCTGCGGCTTATGACCTCGGTGTTCATGGTCTTCCTGTGCGTGATCTTTGTCACCGTTTTCCTCTGGGTCTTCCTGCGAAAGATCCCCTATATGAAGGTAGCTGTCATCGCCGCGGCCCTTCTCATTGCCCTCGTAGGCTTTGCCAACCCCAATCGGGTAGTAGCCCAATATAATGTCAACGCCTACCTCCGTGGGGATCTGGAGACCGTAGACATGGACACCCTGCGGTGGCTGGAACAGGACAGCGTTGTCCCCTACCTCTGGGAACTGCGCAATGACAAGGATGCCGTGATTCGAGAAAACGCCCGTCAGATGCTCTTCGATGCCCTCTGCGACCGGGAGCTTGCCGGACAGGAAGGCAATATCTATGTCCTGAAGGAAGGCAAAACCGATTGGAGAGCCTTCACCTTCACCTCCCACAGAAGCTACACCCTGCTGAAGGAGAACCGCTACGAGATTTTCTTAAACGGTGTCCCCTTCATGGAAAACCGCTGATCTCCAAATCAAGTGCCTTCCCCTCCCTATCCCGTAACACAGACCCTTCCAAAGACAGAGGGCAGGAGGACAGGCCCATTCTCTCCGTATGGCAAGGAGCTTCGGCTTTCTCCCCCTTGCCGAAGCCCCTTTCCCCATAACCCCGGGGAGGTCGTGCTATGCCTTCGGTTGCCCCAAAGCACCGCCCCCGTCATAGCCCGACCTCCCCACCTTTTTCCCTTTTCAGAAGACAGGGGATGGTTCTCTGTCTTTTGGTAAAAGTTCGTTATTTCCTAAAAAGTTTAGAGAAATCAAACTCTGGGAACTGAAATAAAAGAGAAAAACCTGTGTTCCCTCTACATAAGACAACAAGCCCCACCATGCCGAAAAAAGGCAAGGATGGGGCTTGTTTGTGTTGGGGAAAGGGAAGGCTTTCGGTGGGGGGCTGATTTTGTGCCTCTCTCATGAGGGAGGGCGGCGGAAGGAAGAAAAGCTGAGGATTTGTATGAGTTTAGGATAAATGGTACGGGCTTTCGGCTTTTTCTCTCCTTCAGTCGCTCCGCGACAGCGTCCTCGTCAGAGGAAGCCGCTCATCGGGAGTCCCTACCTTTGGTTTAAATTCTTTGGATGATGAGAGTGCATGTACTCGGAGTATGATGGGCGGTGATTTGTACTTGCATCGAGGAGCTGTTCCAATTTATTTTGCCATCTGCCCTCTCAGTCGCCTTCGGCGACAGC
>JAFOZC010000252.1 GCA_017391305.1 Oscillospiraceae bacterium
GCCCAGGATGGAGTAGACGCGGTAGTCCTTCTTTGCGACCTTACCGGCCAGAGCCATACCCACAGCAGTGGAGATACCCTGACCCAGAGAGCCGGTGGACATGTCAACACCCTTGACATGGCGCATCTCCGCATGACCGGAGTAATGACCCTTGATGGAGCGGAAGAGCTTGAGGTCTTCCTGAGGGAAGTAGCCACGCAAGGAAAGAACGGGATACAGTGCGGGGGTGGTGTGACCCTTGGACAGAACAAAGCGGTCACGGTCGGGATCCTGAGGATTCTGAGGATCCACATTCATCACATTAAAGTACAGGGTGGTCAGTGTATCAATGATAGACAGACTACCGCCAATGTGACCGGAGGCGGCGGTATGAACCGCATCCAGACCCAGAAGTCTTGCCTTAGCTGCCATGATAGCAAGCTGTTTTCCGGTTAATTTTTCCATATTTAGCTTCCTTTCGTCATAAATACAGGATCAGAATGCCAGCTTCTCACGGAGATAGCTCTTCAGCTCCGCAATGGGGATACGGACCTGCTCCATAGTATCACGCTCACGGACGGTAACGCAGTTGTCGGCAGGGGTATTCTCGTCGCCAACGGTAGCAAAGTCAACGGTGATGCAGAAGGGAGTGCCGATCTCGTCTTCTCTGCGGTAACGCTTGCCGATGGAGCCTGCATCGTCGAAGTCCACCATGAATTCCTTCTGCAGGTCACGGTAGATCTCCTCTGCGGCAGGGCTCAGCTTCTTGGACAGGGGGAGAACCGCCGCCTTGAAGGGGGCCAGAGCGGGATGGAAGCGGAGAACGGTACGGACATCGTCGTTGCCCTTCTTGTCCTGACCCACGACCTCTTCGTCGTAGGCATCCACCAGGAAGGCCAGGAAGGAACGCTCAACACCCAGAGAGGGCTCGATGACATAGGGGATATAATGCTCGTTCTTCTCCTGATCGTAATAGGTCAGATCCTTGTTGGAGGTGTTCTGGTGCTGAGACAGGTCATAGTCCGTACGGTCAGCAACACCCCACAGCTCGCCCCAGCCGAAGGGGAAGAGGAACTCGAAGTCGGTAGTAGCCTTGGAGTAGAAGCACAGCTCATCGGGATCATGATCACGGAGCCGCAGATTCTCTTCCTTCATGCCCAGGCTCAGGAGCCACTGACGGCAGAAGCCCCGCCAGTAGGCAAACCACTCTAAGTCGGTGCCGGGCTGGCAGAAGAACTCCAGCTCCATCTGCTCGAACTCACGGACACGGAAAATGAAGTTGCCCGGGGTGATCTCGTTACGGAAGGACTTGCCGATCTGACCGATGCCGAAGGGCAGCTTCCGACGGGTGGTGCGCTGGACGTTGGTGAAGTTGACAAAAATGCCCTGTGCGGTCTCGGGACGGAGGTAAACGGTGTTCTTGGCATCCTCGGTAACACCCTGGAAGGTCTTGAACATCAGGTTGAACTGACGGATGTCGGTGAAATTCCGCTTGCCGCAGGTGGGGCAGGCGATCTCATGCTCGTCAATGAATGCCTTGAGCTCTTCGTTGGTGAAGGCATCAATGGGCTTAGGAAGCTCTGTCCCGGTCTCGGCACAGTAGTTCTCGATGAGCTGGTCTGCACGGAAGCGCTCCTTGCACTCACGGCAGTCCATGAGGGGATCGGAGAAACCGCCTAAGTGACCGGAAGCGACCCATGTCTGAGGATTCATGAGGATCGCAGAGTCCAGACCTACATTATAGGGATTTTCCTGAACAAACTTCTTCCACCAAGCGCGCTTGATGTTGTTCTTCAGCTCCACACCAAGAGGGCCGTAGTCCCAGGTGTTGGCAAGGCCGCCGTAGATCTCGGAGCCTGCAAAAACAAAGCCTCTGCCCTTACAAAGAGCAACGATTTTCTCCATGGTTTTTTCGGTATTTTTCAGCATAGGAACCTCCAAATGATTCTATTTTTACGAATACAATTATAGACCGAAAGCCGTCATCTGTCAATCCTTTTTTCTGCGCCCATATTCACACAATTATTAATGTGCTTCATTGCTTGGGTTGGCGCCTTTTTCTTTCGCCTGTCATATACTCCGCCTTTCTGTTTCCAAGAATGTAATATAAAAAGCAAGGTTTAATTTGGCAAGTAAAAATGGTTTCTGCATATTACTCGAAATGAATTATGCATTAACTCTTGAGTTTCTGCACATACTATGGTATAATGATATGCAGAAACGGAGGGCTAACTATGAGAAGGTTTGATTATTCCTTTTTAGATAACGGCTTATTGCCGGCAAATCTTATAAACCTTACATCTAGTATCGCTTCATTAAAGGCAATGGCAGGTGTAAGAAAAGAAGAGTATGCAAAAGTCTTTACTGAATTAGAAGCAGTTGCAAAGGTACAGTCAGTCAAGAGTTCTAATGCCATTGAGGGTATCGTTACCAGCGACGAGCGCATCGCTGCCATTGTGAATCATGACAGCGCCCCGCTAAACCATACAGAAGGTGAAATTGCAGGTTATAGGGACGCCTTAAATGCGATCCATCTTTATCACGATACTTTAGATCTGCGACAAAGCGATATTTTAAGGCTCCATGAAATGATGATGCAGATTGCCGGCTATGAGCACGGTGGTCAGTATAAGACAGGCGATAACTATATTATTGAGGAAGATAAGGACGGCAACAGAAAAGTCAGATTTAAGCCCACACCGGCCTCTGAGGTAAAAGAAGCAATGGAACAGTTGGATCTTGCTTATATGGAAGCCCGTAACAATGCGAATATCAATCAGCTATTGCTTATCCCCTGTGTTGTTCTTGATTTCCTGTGCATTCACCCTTTCCGAGATGGTAACGGCAGAATGTCACGTCTGTTGTCCTTGCTATTGCTTTACAAAAACGGCTATGATGCAGGAAAGTATGTTTCCTTTGAAGAGCAAATTAACAATTACAAGGCATACTATTACGAAGCGTTGAAGGAATCCTCTATCGGTTGGCACGAAAACCAAAATTCTTATATTCCCTTTATTGAGAATTTTCTTTCCACGCTCTATATGTGCTATAAGGAATTGGACAAGCGTTTTGCTGTAGTCCACGGCAAAAAGATCACCAAGACAGCCAGAATTGAAGCTACTGTCCTCAACAGTTTAGTGCCGATTTCCAAAGCGGACATTTGTAGCATCTTGCCTGATGTCAGCCCTACAACCGTGGAGGCAGTATTGAGCAAGATGGTAAGAGACGGACAAATCAAGAAGATCGGGCAATCCAGAATGACAAGATATGTTAAAATCTAAATAGCGCAGAAATCATATAAATATCGTTAGATAATGACTATGTTATGAGATATCATTACAGTATTTCGTAGCAAATGCATTGCCGATTATTGTAACCGTCAAAAAGAATTCCATAATTACACGGAATTTCTCAATGTTTGGCTTCGTTGCCAACGTACTGAGGAAGAAACAAAACAATCAGAACCACCACTGAAGTGGTGGTTTGCACAGACCCTAGAAGGGTCATTACAGGCTTAACCCCTAAAGGGGCATTGAAAGTTTGGCACCGCATTACACTCACAGGCCGCCGCTAAAGCGGCCTGTTTTTATGCCTTAC